>NZ_JBHXML010000072.1:10856-34506 GCF_042720345.1 Kitasatospora sp. NPDC058478
CGGCTCGCGGCTCGCGGCTCGCGGCTCGCGGCTCGCGGCTCGCGGCTCGCGGCTCGCGGCTCGCGGCTCGCGGCTCGCGGCTCGCGGCTCGCGGCTCGCGGCATTCTCCCTACCCCATAGCGGAACGTAGAGCAACCGTTTCACCTCCCTGCTGCCAGAAGCGCGCGACGCCGGGCCATGAACAGGCTCCGTTCAGGTGGCCAGCCTATCCGCTCCAGGGAAACGCGCTGGTCAGGGGCATGGAGGTCTGAGTTGGCACGGAGGGTACCGATGTCAGGGCTCCTGCCTGGGTGACCGAGCTGTACGAACAGCAACTCCCGGGCCTCGCCGATCCATGCCGAATCTACGGTGCATTCGGTTCGTCCCGGGCGCCGTGGCCGGCACTGCTCGTGCAGTGCCGGCCGGGGGCCTTTTCTCGTCCGCCCCTGGGGGAGGCGGGGGTTCGTGTGGTCGCTAGCGTTCGTCGGTGAGGTCGCGGACGAGGGTGCTGCTCATCTGGGGGAGTTCGCCGTACTCGGGGTCGTCGGCGGCGACGGGGAGTTGGTGGATCACGGCCGCGAGGCGGGGGGGCAGCTTCACGTCGAGGCCGTAGTGGCACCGGGCGAGGATGTCGGTGAGCACCTGGGCCGGCAGCAGTGCGTGAGGGGTGCCCAGGACGCGCTGTGGCGGGCGGGGTTTGGTGGCCAGTGCTTCGGCCTGTTGGCGCCAGACCTCCGCGTCCAGGAACTCCCCGAGGCTGCGGTGCAGCAGGCTCAGGAACGATGCGGAGGTGTAGGAACCGCCGCCGGCCGCGAACTGCCACCAGAACTGGGCGCCGTCGCGATGGCCCGCGACGTACAGCAGCGCGCCGAGGACGAGGGCGCCCTCGGGGTGGATCTGCGCGCCGTTGACGAGGAGGCCCAGGGAGGCCGCGGCGGACGGCATCGAGAGGACCAGGGACGCGGCGAGGTCGAGTTCGTGGGCCGCCTGCCTGTGCTCGGAGGACAGCGGACTCGGGGCGGTCAGCAGCCGCTCCCAGGAGACGCCCGTACCCCCCGGCTGCGGCCGCGGGGCCCGGGTGGGCACGTGGATGCCGGCCATGTTCGGGTGCAGGGCCCGGTCGTGTTCGGTGCTCACCGGCTCTCCCCGCGTCGGCCGCCGAGCGCCGCGGCCAGGCGGTCGAGGGCCTGGCTCGCGGTCGAACGGACGTTGGCCTCGGTCGTCCCCAGGCAGTCGGCGATCTGCTCGTCCGGCAGGTCGAGGAGGTACCGCAGCACGATCACGTCGTGCCGCCGTTCGGACAACCTCCGTATCGCGACGTACAGTTGCTCGTGGCTGCCCTCGGTCTCCATCAGGTGCTGCGCCCGCTCGGCGGCGATCCGCACCGCGTAGACCCACCCGGGGACGCTCGCCTGGGTGGGCAGCGGCTCGCCGTTCATCATCAGTTCCGCCAAGGCGGCGCCGATCTCCTCCTTGAGGATCGTCCAGGCGTGGAACGGCGGGATCTGCTCGCGCAGGATGCGCGGCCACTCCTTCCACACGCGGACCTTCGCGATCTCCACCGCTCTGTGTGCGGCGTCGTCGTCGCGAAGGCGCGCGCGGGCGAACCCGCTCCACGCCCCCTCGTGCGTGTCGCAGAACGCGTCGAACGTCAGGCGGTCCCGGCCTCCGACCACCCAGTCGCTCTCGGTCACGTCCCATTCCTCCCCTGCGGCACGCCTGTCGGCTGCCGTCCGGTGCGGGCCGCCGACCGTGGTGGAACCCCATGGCCGTACGGCGGTCACAGCGGGAACTCGCTTCCCTGGTAGGAACATTAAGGCGGATTGGATGCCGAGATGTTAAACCGCGGCAAGGTGTTTCGAGATCAGACACAAGGCGCTGCGGATGATGGAGATACCGTGCTCGAACATGGTTGGAGTGGGTCACTACATGCTCTGATTCGGTCGTCCTGCTGCACGGTCGCGTCGTCACCGGCAACGGCCCTTGATTGGCCGTTCGGGCGTGTGGGCATAGTGGAAGGGGCCGCGCCGGGGTTCGCCACCACTCGCCACGGTGGCGCGGGCGCGGATCGGTCCTGTCCTGCGCAGGGCGAGTCGATGATGTATCAGGGGGAACGCATGACTCAGGGGGAACGCATGACGGACGGCACCGCCGGGACCGACGACGTAGAGGTCAACCTCGACATACACCTGGCGCACTCCGCGCGGATGTACGACTACTACCTCGGCGGCACGACGAACTTCCCCGCCGACCGTGAGGCCGCCGGCCGGGCCCTGGCGGTCTTCCCCTACGCCCGCTCCGCCGCGCGCGCCAACCGCGCCTTCATGCGGCGGTCGACGCACCTGCTCGCCGAGGCCGGCATCCGGCAGTTCCTCGACATCGGCACCGGGATCCCCACCTCGCCGAACCTGCACGAGGTCGCGCAGTCCGTCGCACCGGATGCCAAGGTCGTCTACGCCGACAACGACCCGATCGTGCTCCTCCACGCCAAGGCGCTTCTGCACGGCACCGGACAGGGCGTCACCGCCTACGTGCAGGCCGATGTGCGTGAGCCCGCAGACCTGTTGGACTCGGCCCGGGCGATCCTGGACTTCACCCAGCCGATAGCGCTCAGCATGAACGCCCTGCTGCACTTCGTGCCGTTCGAGGCCCAGCGGATCACCGAAGGCCTCAAGGCACAACTGCCCGACGGTTCCGCGCTGGTGATCAGCCACTTCACGCAGGACTTCGCCGCCGAGGAGACCGCTCGGCTCATCCAGGTCTACACCGCCGCAGGAACCCCCGTCGCCGCCTGCACCCGCGACGAGTTCGCGCAGTTCTTCACCGGGTGGAACCTCATGGAGCCGGGCGTCGCCGCCACTCCGCGCTGGCACCCGGCGCCTGCGGACGACACCGAGCACATCACCGACGCGGCGGCCTCCTGCTACGGGGCCGTCGCCATCCGCCCCTGAGCCGTGCTCCCAGTCTGGCAGCTCCCAGTCTGGCAGCTTCGAAGCCCGGATGTTCAAGCCCCGTGCATCGGCATTCCGGCCGCCGGGCGAACCACTCACCGCCGGCCCAACTCCGCAGGCCGCAGGAGCCGTTGTCAGTCCCGCCCCGCGGGCGGCATCAGCCGCTCGCCGGGCGGCTCACTCGCGCCCGCCGATCGCGTCGACCGGCGCCGGCCGCAGGGCGGACCGGGTGGCCATCGCGATCGAACCCCAGGAGAGCGCGACGGTGACCGCCACGATCGCGACGAGGCCGACGGGGGAGACGCTCGGAACGGGTGACCTCGTCAGCCCGAGGCTGATGCCGACCAGCGGCGGGATCGTCGCCAACAGACCGAACAGCAGCGCCGAGAAGACCACGATCCTGGCTTCGCCGTTCATCATCGCGCGGACCTGGGCCCGGTTGGCGCCGATGAGTCGCAGCATCGCGAACTCGCGCACCCGCGCCGCCGTCGCCATCACCAGGGTGTTCACCACGGCGATGGCGATGTAGCCCAACAGCACGGTCTGGAACAGGAGGTTGAGCGCCCAGCCACCCGAACCGCCGCCCCCGGGCGCGCCCTTGAACGCCTCCTGGCCGCCCACCTGGACCGTCGGGTAGCGCCCGACGGCGCCGCGCAGCGCGTCGGCGAGCGCCTTCGGGTCGGTCCCGTCCGCGGACCTGACCAGCACGGCGGTGTCGACCCGCGCGGTGGTGTGCGCGACGACGAGGTCGTTGGGCAGGGTGACGTCCCCGAAGCCCAGGCCCCGCTCGTAGACCGCCACCACCCGCGGCCTGATCGCCGTGCCGTCACCGAGCCGCAGGTCGACCGTCCCACCGCGCCGCGCATGGACGGTGTCCGCGACGACCCGGCTCAACGCCACCGTCTCGCCGCGCAGTTCCGCGGTGTCGCCGTCGAC
The DNA here is from genome assembly GCF_042720345.1 of Kitasatospora sp. NPDC058478. Classification (NCBI taxonomy): domain Bacteria; kingdom Bacillati; phylum Actinomycetota; class Actinomycetes; order Kitasatosporales; family Streptomycetaceae; genus Kitasatospora; species Kitasatospora sp. NPDC058478. The sequence continues at coordinate 14,723 of NZ_JBHXML010000072.1, forward strand.
CACCCGGAGGTCCATGGTCTCGGAGAGCCGTTCGGGCGCGACGCCCTGGGCGGCGAAGACCTTGGTCGCGGTGCTGTCCTCGGACGGGAACGTCAGCAGCACCTGCATCCGTGCCACCGGCGTCGCCACGGCGGCGCCGGGCACGCCGCGCACGGCGTCCACGACCTCCGGGGACACCCCGGCGCCGGACGACGAGGTCAGCACGTGATCGGCCCGCAGGCCGGCGTCGAGTTGGTCCCGCGACGCCGCGATCGTCGTGGAGGCGCCGAACACCTGCACGGCGGCCAAGGTCACGCCCATGGCCAGCGGGGTGACGGCCGAACCGAGCCGCCGCGCATGGGCCCGCGCGTTGGCCTGGGCGAGGAAGCCGGGGGCCGTGGACTGCCGGTTCAGGCGCGGGCCGAACAGCACGACGGCGCCTCTGACCAGCAGCGGGCCGACACAGCCCAGCGCCACGACGAACAACAGGACCGCGCTCGCCGCGGTGTCGGCGGCAGAGTCGCCCGACACCGCCACCCGGCCCGAGGTCAGCAACAGCCCGAGCGGGATCAGCAGGAAGCCGACGGCCAGCCGGACCCGGCCGATCCTCCCGGGCTCGACGGCGGCATCCCCGAGCGCCTCGACCGGGCTGGTCCCGGACACCCGGCGCGCGACCAGCCAGCCGCCGAGCCGGGCGCTGGTCATGCACAGCGCCAGCGAGGCGAGGAAGGGCAGCCACCCCACGTCCATCCGGAAGTCCGCGGGCATCGCGCCCGCGAGGACGAACGCGCCGCGCATCACGAACGCGATGACGACGCCGGGGACCGCGCCGACCAGGGCGCCCGCCAACGACACCAGGGTCATCTCGGCGCCGATCATCCGGTGGATCTGCCGGGGCGTCGCGCCGACGGCGCGCAGCAGGGCCAGTTCGCGCCTGCGCTGCTGCACCGACAGCGCGAGGGTGCTCGCCACCACGAACACCACGATCAGCACCATGGTGCCGCCGAACGACGCCGACGTCTCGACCACCAGGCTGCGGGCGTCGCCCACGTCCAAGAACTCCACATCGCCGCGCCCCGCGCCGGTGTGCGCCACCAGGCCCGGCACGGCGGCCGTGATCCTGCCGGCCAGTTGCTCCGGGGTGACGTCGGGCCCGGCCCGCACACCGATCGCGTCCACCCGGTCCGGGCGGCCGGACAGCTCGGCCGCCCGGCCGTCGGTGAAGAACACCGCGGACTGGCGGCCCAACGCGCCCCCCTCCGGCGCGGCTACACCCACCACGCGGTACGATGACGCGACCGAGCCGACCACGAGCCGCACCGTCGCGCCGGGCGACACGTGGGCGCGCGCGGCGAGGCCCGCGTCGAGTACGACCTCGTCGGGCCCGGCGGGCGCGCTGCCCGCACGCACCGCGAACGGCCCGAGCACCGCGGCGGACCAGCCGTGCCCGACCACGGGGAAGCCGTCCGGGCCGCCCACCGCGCGGCCGTCCGGGGCCAGCACGCCGACCTCGACGTCGACATCGCCGACGGCGGACCGGACACCGGGCACGGCGGCGACGGCGGCGACCTTGTCGGCGGGCAGCGTGACGCGCTCGCTGTAGCGGACCTCGGAGCTCTCGTCCAGCCAGTACGACTGCTCCGCGCCGAGGACCACCGCCGCGCCCGAGTAGCGCTCGGGGGCCACCCCGGTGCTGAGCCCCGACATCAGCAGGATCCCGCACGCGGTGATCACCGCCGAGCCCGCGGCGATCGCGACGAAGGAGCCGACGAAGCCGCCCTTGCGCCCCTTGATCGTGCTCCACGCCAGCGACAGGTCCCTGCGCTCCGGCACCACGAGGCGGACCAGCCTCCGGATGCGGCGGATCACCACGCGCCCAGGTGCGTCATGCGCGCCGCGACCTGCCCCGAGGCGGGCCGGCGCAGCCCGCCCGCGAGCCGCAACGCCGGCGTGACGATCTCCTCCACGGTCAGCGTGGTCAGCATGGTCATCGGGCTGCACACCCGGGGAAGGCACTCCTGCCAGAATCGGACGGTCCCATTCCGAGGGTGCGGGCGCCACGATGCAGTCCGATGCGTACGGCATCCAGCGCCGGTATCAGGCTCCTTGACGTGCCGTAACCCTTCGACGCCGTACCCCAGCGGATCGACCAGTCGGCGGATGCGGCACGCCACGCAGGTTGAGACATGCTCGGGGAGCCTACCCGAGGCCCCGCCGCGCCCCATCGTCGTGGCCGAGGAGCGCGCGGGGTCGGCCGCCTGAAAACCCCATGGGCGAGATTGTGGCGCCGCATCAATCACTGACAAGATTTCAGCACGGCATCCTGTTGCGGGAGATGCCGCCGAACCGACCGTGGCTCGACGCACGCCAGGAGGCCGCATGGCACGGGTGAACCTGAGGGCTGCATTCATGAGCGGCCTTTCGTCGACCGTCACGGCTCAGCAGGTCTTCACCAACCGGGTCGACGAAGTGGCCGCGTTCGCCCGGTCGGTCGACGAGCTCCACCGGATGCTGGACGAGGCCGAGGTCTCGCCGGTCGTGGACCGTGGGCAGGGCCGCCGTAACGTGCTGACCTTCTACGGAGTGGGTGGCATAGGCAAGACGACGCTCTCCCACGAGTTGGAGCGCCGCCTCCTCGCCGAAGCGCGGGAGAAGGAGCGCGACGACGTGGTGACCGTGCGGATCGATCTCTCGGAGGAGGGCGCCGGCGACATCGAGAGCCTGTTGCTGTGTCTGAGGGCCGCTCTGGGGCAGTTGGGGAGCCGTTGGCCGGCCTTCGACCTGGCACTGGCCTCCTACTGGGCTCGCGCTCACCCCGGCGAGGCCTTGCAGGAGTTCCTGGACGCCTCGCCGGCGCTGCGGCGCGCCTCGCGGAGTATCGCGTTGGGCGACCAGATCGCGGAGGCCGTGAAGCAGGTCGACCCGGGTGGTCTGGGAGGTCTGACCGGACTGGCCCACCGGGCCGCGCTCGTCACGTACCGCGCCGTCCGGGACCGGGTGCGGGAGGGCCGGCTGCTGGCCGACTGCGACCTGTTCGCCGAACTGGTCGAGGCGGACGCCGACTACGAGACGCTCTCGTACTTCCCGTACCTGCTGGCCTGGGACTTGGAACGGCAACCCCGGGGCGGTCGGGCGGGCCGGCGGCCCCGGGTGTGCGTCTTCCTCGACACCTTCGAGGTGGTCAACGGCCAGGCCGATCGCGCAGTGGAACGGTTCGTCCAGCGCTGCGCCTATCTGATGCCGAACGTGCTGTTCGTCATCACCGGCCGGAACCGGATCGACTGGGCCGACTCGGGCGCGGGCGGCGAGCTGGATTTCACCGGCCCGGAGTGCTGGCCCCAGCTGCACTTCAGCAACGACACGGCCGAACCACGGCAGCACCTCGTGGGGTACCTGTCGGACTCCGACGCGGACAGCTATCTCCGTGAGGCCCTCGTCCGGGGCGGTGAGCCCGCGATGTCGGCGGAGATCCGGGAACGCGTCATCTCCGGCGGCCAGGGGCTGCCCTTGTACCTGGACCTGTCGGTCTCGCACTGCGCCGCCCTGCTGGCACGCGGCGGGCAACCCTCCGTGGCGGACTTCGGCGGCTCGTTCACAGCCGTCGCGACCCGGTCGATCAGGGACCTCCCCCGGGAGGAACGCGACCTGGTCCGAACAGCGGCGCTCACCGACCGGGTGGGCGCAGAGCTGCTGCGCGCCGGTCAACCCGGAGTCTCCGACGGGAGCGTGGCACGCTTCCTTCGCCGACCGTTCCTGACACACGACGACGCCTACGCGTTCCCGTACGCGTTGCACGTGGCGTTGCGGCAGGCCATCGGCGAGGCGGACCGGACGCTTCCGGACGGCTGGTCGGATCGCGACCGCAGTGAGGTCGCCGCCCGGCTGCTGAGCTGGCTGGGCGAACGCCTGGGCCCCTCCGGCGGGCGGGTGGCGACGGCGCAAGCCCTCGAAACCGGGCTCAAACTCTCTGCCGAGCACGGTGTCTTCGACGACTGGATGACGCTGGCCACCCAGCGACTCGTCGAGGCCGGCCAGTGGTCGGAGCTCGGCGCCGGTCTTACCGGCGGCCCGGTGGGCCTCCCCGAGTACCGGGCGATCCGGGCCGCCATCCGAGGAGTCCAGCTCCGCCGGACCGGCCGCGTCGAGGAGGCGATCGAGGTGCTCGGCGGCGCGGCCGGAGGCGTGCGGCACGGTGGCCGGACGGCACAGCTGGTCCGCATCCACCTCGCCCACGCCCTGCGCAACCACGGCGACTACACGCAGGCCGCGGAGATCTACCGGGGCTTGGTGGGGGGCGAGTTCGACGCGGCCGCCCGCTACTGGCTCAGCGACTTCGACTACCTCAACGGGCGGTTCGCGGCCGCTCTCGCCTCCCTGCACGAACAGCCGGTCCGTGGCCCGGAGGACGAAGGCGAACGGCTCCGGCTGACCGGGCACATCTGGCGGGTCAACGCCCGCTTCGAGGAAGCGACTTCCGTCTACCACGAGGCGATCGACCTGGCGAGGCGCGAGGGACTGGCCGCCGCAGAGGCGAAGGCACTCGCCAACCTGGCGCAGACCGCCTGCTGGTCCGGGGACACGGCAGCCGTCGCCGACGCGGCGGGCCGGGCCCGGGAACTGCTCGACCTGGTGCCCAACCCCGTCGAACTGGTCAAGCTCCGGTCCGCCGAGGCGGTGGCCCACGCCATGGCCGGCGACGTCGGCGCTGCCCGGTCCGCGGTGGGAGACACCCGGCACCTTGCGGACGGGATCGCCTACCGGGGCGGCCACAACCTGGCGGACGTGGCCGATATCCTCCTCGGCGTGCTCGCCGGTGACCACGAGGGTGCTCGTCGCACGCGATCCGAGCTCGATGCGCGCACCCGTACGTCCGGCGGCAACACCTACTGGGTTCCCATCGCGACCTCCTGGATCGACGGCTCCCTCGCCGCCGCGGAGCACCTGCCCGCCGTCGGCTGGGTGGACGGCCCCGTCGCGTCGTTGGGCCGCTGGGCAGCGGTGGTGACACGTCGATGACGCTCCCCGGCCCCCGCACCTCGGCCGAGTCGTCCGGAGAAAGCAGAGTCTGATGACTGACCTCGTAAGCGTCGGCCTTGTCGGCGTCGGCACCATCGCGCAGACCCATCTCGCGGTCCTGGCCGAACGGGGCGATGTGCTGGTCGAGTTCACGGTCGATCCGAACCGGCCGGAACCGCCCTCGTTCCGTGGAACCACCCCGCGTCACTATGCCGGCCTGGACGACGCGCTCGCGGAGCACCGACCCGATCTGCTCGTGCTCGCCACTCCCACGCACACGCACGCGGAGCTGGCGGCCCAGGCTCTCCGGCTCTCCACGGCCAAGGTGCTGGTCGAGAAACCCCTTGTCCACGACCTCGCCTCGCTCGGGCGGCTTCGCGCGCTGGACGAAGCGGTCGACGTGCGGGGCCGGTTGTTCACCGCGCACCACTTCGCCTTCTCGCCGGAGGTCGGCTGGGCGGCGGAGCTGCTCGCCGAGCATCCCGAGTGGGGGCCCGTCACGGCCGTCACCTCCGCGTTCTACGACCCCTACGTCCTCAAGGGCGCCGGTGCCTATGAGTCCTACGGCTCCAGCTGGATGGACTCCGGGGTGAACCAGCTCAGCATGCTCACCCGCCTGGTCGACCTCACGGCGCTCACCTCCGCCCGGCAGCTGGACGGCGGCGCCAGCGCGTGGTGCACCGCCGAGTACCGGTCCCGGGGCGAGTCGGGCACCGCACGTCTGCGCAGCAGCTGGCTCACGGGCTCCAGCAGCAAGGAGAGCAGCCTGGTCCTCGGCCGGGCGGGTGTGGAGGTGTGGATCGACCACACCTCCATGACCGGCTTCGCAGCCCGGGACGGTGACCTGCTCGCCGCCTTCGGGACGGACGGTCGGACGGCCCGGAAGGTGGCCCATTACCGGCCGCTGTACGAGAGCCTGCTCTCCGACCGCCCCGACCCGGTCCTCGGGTTCGACGCGGCTGCGAGGATCACCGAGATCCATCACGCGGCGCCCGGCGCGGAGTAGTCCCCGGGGCGGGCGGGGCGCTGCGACGTTCGAGGCGGTGGGGGCGGGCGGGAATCGAGCGACTCGCCGAGACGTGCGGGGGTGGCTCGGGCAGGGCAGGATGGGGCCGGTTCGGGTGGCCTGGCCGCCTGGGTCCCCGTCTCGGTGCGTGGTTGTTCCGGCGGGTGTCGCCACCGTCTGACGGGCGTTCGTCGCTCGGGAGCCGCCCCATGACCGCTTCTGCCCCTGCCGGTCCGATCGTCCGGTTCCACCGTTCGGTCGCCGAGTCGCTCGGCGGGCTCCCGGGTGCCTTCTGGTGGCTCTGGGCCGCGACCCTGGTCAACCGGCTCGGCGGTGTGGTCACGTTCCTGGCGCTCTACCTCACCGCGGACCGTGGCTATTCGGCCTCGTACGCGGGGGTGGTCGCCTCGCTCATCGGCCTCGGCTCGGCGATCGCCGCGCTGGTCGGCGGTGTGCTGGCGGACCGGATCGGCCGGCGGCCCACCCTGCTGGCCGCCCAGCTGCTCACCGCGCTCACCACGGCGGCCCTGGGTTTCGCCGACGGGCAGTTGGCGATCGCCTCGACGGCGTTCCTGGTCGGTCTGAGCAGTTACGCCTCCCGACCGGCGACGTCCGCGATCATCGCGGACCTGGTGCCGGCCGCCGACCGGGCCCGTGCCTTCGCGCTGAACTACTGGGCGATCAACATCGGGTTCGGCGTATCGGCCGCGCTGGCCGGGCTGGTCGCCGCCCACGACTACCGGGTGCTGTTCCTCGTGGACGCCCTGTCCACGCTGCTCTGCGCCGTGGTGGTCTTCGTCAGGGTCCCGGAGACCCGGCCCGTCGAGCCGCAGCGGGACGCCGCCGGGCCGGGGGAAGGGCCGGGGGAAGGGCCGGGGGAAGGAGCGGGGGAAGGGGCGGGGAGTGGGCCGAGCGCCGGGCTGGGCACGGTCTTCCGGGACCGGCGCTTCATGGCGCTGGTCGGGCTGACCTTCGCCTTCGGGCTGATGCTCCAGCAGGGCAACACGACGCTCGCCGTGGACATGGGCAAGGCCGGGCTGACCAGCACGCAGTACGGAGTGGTGATCGGGATCAACGGTCTGCTGATCGTCCTGTTGCAGATCCCGGTGACCCGCCTGACGAAGGGACAGCACCGGGGGATGCTGCTGCTGGTCAGCGCGCTGCTCACCGGGTCGGGCTTCGGCCTCACCGCGTTCGCGGGCTCCTCCGCCCTCTACTACGCCGCCACCGTGGGGGTCTGGACGCTCGGCGAGATGATTCAGGCACCCACGAGCATGAGCCTGGTGAGCGAGCTCTCGGCGACGAGCACCCGCGGGCGCTACCAGGGGGTCAACTCGCTGGCCTGGTCGGCGGCCTCCTTCCTCGGGCCGGTCGCCGGCGGGCTGCTGCTGGACCACGCCGGCCGGGGCGCCCTCTGGGGATGCTGCGCGGTCCTCGGCACGGTGGCCGCGGCGGGGTACCTGGCGTTGGGGCGGCGGGTGGACACCGGGCGCTACTCGATGCCGTGACCAGGCCCTGAAAGGGGACGGGACGGATCACGGCTCCTGGCGAAGGTCGGTCCAGGGGGCCAGGTCGGGTGCGGCGCTCTCGCTGCGGAAGAGGAACTCGAACAGCAGCCGGGCGGCGAGCTGCGCGGTGCTGCCGGAGGGGTCGTAGCGGGGGGCCACCTCCGCGATGTCCACGGCCTCCACGGGCAGGGCGCGCAACTCCTCGTAGACGTCCAGGAGGTGGCCGGTGTCGATGCCGCCCATGGTCACGTGGCCGGTGCCGGTCGCCACGGCGCTGTCGAGGACGTCGATGTCGAGCGACACGTACACGGTGTCGCAGCGCTCGCCGAGCTGCTCGACGAGCGGGCGCAGGGCCGCGGCCGCGCCCTGGCGCAGGATCTGCGATCCGGGCACCACGTGGAATCCCCGGTCGAGCAGGCCGCGGAACTGGTCGTACCTGGTCACGTCGCCGACGCCCACGAAGGCGATGTCCTCGGGGTGCATCCCCGGGAGCTCGCTGATCCGGCGGGAGTTCGACCCGTGGTAGAGCGGCCCGTGCAGGGTGCTCCAGTTCCCGAAGTCGAAGTGGTGGTCGATGTTGATGAACCCCACCCGCCGCGCGCCCCGGTCCAGCCGGCCGGCGCGGAAGCCCGCGAAGGTGGGGAAGGTGGTCGAGTGGTCCCCGTTGAGGAAGACAAGGCGCGGCGCCGATCCGCTCAGCCGCCGGCTCCCGGCGGCGACCGCCTGGAAGGTGCGGATGGTGTCGGTCGGGTAGATGTGCAGGTCCCCCGCGTCGGCCACGCGCGGGGCGCGGTAGCGGAACGTCCGGCCGCTGCGGGTGTCCAGCATCTTCCACTGGCCCAGGCTGGTGAGGTAGCTGGAGAACACCAGGCTCGCCTGCCGGATCGCGCGCGGCCCTTCGGCCGCGCCCGGACGGGAGCTGGCGGTCGCGTCGTACGGGACACCGGCCGCCACCCAGCCGTCCTCCCCGACGTCGACCTGCGCCCGGTCCGCGGCGGGGGCACCGAACAGGGTGGCGAGGCCGGCCCACCCGGGCAGCGGGTCGGTCTCGAACTCCTCGGGCTTGACGCTGCGGTGGAGCGCCTCGAAGTCGGGGAGTTGGTAAGGGGGCTGGGTGGGGGGCTGGTTCATGCGGTCTCCCTTGCGGAGTGGCCGGAGTGGCCGGGGTGGTCGGAGCGGTCGGAGTGCCCGGGGTGGGCCGGTACGGGGGTGCGGACGATGCGGTGGGCGGCGGCGATCTTCTCCTGGAAGAGCTCCCAGCTGCGCTCCGGAGTCAGGTGGCTGGGCCGGTAGACCACCGGGGCGTCCTCCCGCCACTGCGCGAAGTCCCAGGTGAAGATGCGCTCGCGCAGGCGCTGGAAGTCGGGGGTGAGCGGGTAGGGGACGAAGTTGTAGAGGTTGAAGAGCCACAGGGCCCGGCGGTTCGCCTCCAGCCACCGGACGGTCTGCGCGTGGGACTCCTCGGTCTCCTCGTCCAGTCCGCCCATCATGTTGAGGACCACCTTCAGTCCGGCGTCGCTCAGCGCGTGGATCCGTTCGGTGTAGTCGTCGAGTCCGCGGGACAGCTTGCCGAGCCGTTTGAGCATCTGGGAGTCGGCCGACTCGAAGCCCAGCTCGACCGCCACGACGCCGAGTTCGAGCATCGCCTCGATGACCCACTCCTTCACCTGGAGGACGTGGGTCTGCACGATGAACTTGTAGCCGGGGCGGTCGCGGAACACCTCCAGCAGGTTGCGGACCGCCTCCCGCGACTGCCCGAAGGTCTTGTCGCCGACGTAGACGAGCCGGGTGTCCGGGAAGCGGTCGGCGAGCTGGTCCACTTCGGCGCGGAGGGCGCTGCTCCCCACCAGGGTGAGCTGCTTGCTCCAGGCGTCCCCGCAGAAGGCGCACTTGTACAGGCAGCCGTGGCTGGCGTTGAGCCGCAGCATCGGCACCTTGCCGCTGTAGCCGTCCAGATGGCGGTAGTCCGGTGCCCAGGTGATGGGCTCGGCCACCAGCCCGAGGGCGGCCCGCTTCTCCGTGCGGCCGCCCCGCCCCGAGGCCAACTCGACCAGGACGGCCGCGAAACCGGTGTCGAGCTGCCCGCGGTGCACGGCGTGCACGGAGCCCTCGGGCGCCAGCGGGGCCATGTTCCCGCCCAGGACGACGCGCCGCCCGGCGCGTTCCAGCTCGCCCGCGAGGTCCAGGGCGAGCCGGAAGTTCTGGGCCAGCGGCGAGAACAGGACGAGATCGCCGGGTGCCGTCGCCGCCAGGATCGGAGCGCCGCAGGCCTCGCTGTCGGCCGGGGTGCGGGACAGGTCGACGAAGCAGGAGTCGATCGCGGTGCTGTCCAGCAGGGCGGTCAGGTGCGCGACCCAGAGCGGAATCTCCCAGAGCCCGTCGGACGGGATGAAGTACTCCGGGAGGAAGGCGCGGAAGCGGCGGTCGTAGTCCTGGTAGTAGGCGGACAGCCGGTCATCGGGGTCGCGGGTGGACGGGAAGGGCAGTTGGACGATGCAGCACCTGGTCACGATTCCTCCGCACGTGGGGACGTGCTCGCACCGACCGGCTCACGGGAGGGCGCCGATCGGTCGCGCCCGGAGGAACTACTGCCCGGGCGGTGGCCGCCGCCATCGGCGTGAACGACGCTCACTGGTGCGCGTACCGGCCCCGTGGAGCGCGAAGGACCTTCAAGCCCCCCGGGGCGTGCGCCGGTACGCCTGCCGGACTTCGCCCCCCCGTGCGTCGGTGTCCTGACCGCGCGCACGCGAGCGCACCCGCGTACGCGGGCACAGGGGCGTCACGGTTTCTGAAGGTGTGCTCAGGCTTCTTCAGCGGATCTTCAGCGGGTTTGTCGGAGGCTTCCGGGGTCACTCCCCGTCCGCCCCGTCGCAAGTGAGCCCCCGTTGCCCCTGAGCCCGATCCGTGCAGCCCGCGCCACGGCCGAGACCCGGCCCGTGCCCGAACGGTGGCGGCCCGCCGCCGAGGGGGCGGGGGCGGCCCTGCTGCCCTGGGTGCTCGCCGCCGTGCTGTTCGCCGCCTACACCGCGCTGTCCGTCTCCCGCCACCTGCACCTGCGGACGAACGCCTTCGACCTGGGCATCTTCGAGCAGGCCGTGCGCGGCTATGCCGAGGGCCGCGCGCCGGTCTCCGAGTTGAAGGGGCCGGGCTTCCACCTGCTCGGGGACCACTTCCACCCGATCCTGGTCACCCTCGCACCGCTCTACCGGGTCTTCCCCTCCGCGCTCACCCTGCTCGTCGCCCAGGCGGCGCTGGTCGCCGTGTCCGCTGTCCCCGTGACCAGGGCCGCGGTGCGGGCGGTCGGCCGGTGGGCGGGCGCGGGCATCGGCGTCGGGTACGGGCTGTCGGTCGGCCTGCAGCAGGCCGTCGGCTTCGACTTCCACGAAATCGCCTTCGCCGTACCGCTGTTGGCGTTCTCGCTGGAGCGGCTGATGCTCCGGCAGTGGCGGTCGGCGGTCGGCTTCGCCCTGCCGTTGCTGCTGGTCAAGGAGGACCTCGCGGCGACGGTCGCTGTCATCGGCTGCTACCTGTTCTGGCACGGCCGCCGCCGACTGGGCGCGAGCGTCGTCGCGCTCTCCGCCGCCACCCTGCTCCTGGTGCTGCTGGTCGTCATCCCGGCCCTCAACCCGGGCGGCGCCTACACCTACCTCTCCAGCGTCGACGGCCCGGCCGGCAACCCCGTGACCAGGCTGCTCCTGCCCGGCGAGAAGTGGCACACCGTCGTCACGATTCTGGCCCCCACCGCGTTCCTGGCGCTGCGCTCCCCGCTGATCCTGCTCGCCCTGCCGACGCTGGGCTGGCGCTTCTGGTCCACCAACCCGTTCTACTGGGGGACGGGCTTCCACTACGGCGCCGTCCTGATGCCGATCGTCTTCCTCGCCTTCGTCGACGCCCTGACCCGGCTCCGGCTCCGGTTCCGGGCCCGGCACGGCCTGCGGCGGTGGACGGTCCGCGGTTCCGTGGCTGTCGGGCTCGCCGTGACGGCCGCCGCCCTGCCCGCCCAGCCCCTCGCGGAACTGGCCCGCCCCGCCACCTGGCAGCGCGACGCGACCGTCGACGCGGTGAGCGCGCTGCTGCGCCGGATCCCGGACGGTGCCGAGGTGGCCGCCGCCAACGGCTTCGCGGCCCAACTCACCGGCCGCACCCGGGTCTACCTCTTCCCCCGCTACCCGGGCGGCCCCGGCGCGCGGCCCGACTGGGTGGTGGCAGCCGACCAGCCGCGGGACGGGCTCCTCCCCGCCCGCGACGAGGTCGAAGCTCTCCGCGCTCTCCCCGCCGCCGGCTACCGCCCCGTCGCGAGCGCCGCCGGCATCACGGTCTACCGGCTCACCGACCCTGCGGGTTGACCCGGGGCGGTGGTTGGACGGCGGGAGGCATGGTGACAACTCGGCGCCAACGTACGGTGGTTGCGCCGACGCGCGCAGGGCCCGCCACTTGCGGGGTGGCCCTGCGCGCGTCGGAGGGACGACAGGTCAGCGGGACGGAGGGACGGAGGGACGGCAGGTCGGCCTGGTGTCAGCTGAAGGAGAGGTCGGCGGTCAGGGTCGAGTCGGCGATGGGCCGGCCGGTTCCGAGCAGGACGTCGACGCAGTTGTCCACGAGCGGCTGGTCGCTGGTGACGTCCACGAGCGCGGTCAGCTTCTGCCCGGCCAGGCGGGTGGAGGAGGCGGTGACGGTGCCGGTGAGGGTCCCGGACCCGTCGACCTCGACGATGGCGATGTCGGTGACGGTGCTGGTCGCCTGCGTGCCGTCCTTCAGGTTCCAGGTGAAGGTCGCCGAGGAGCCCGGCGCCAGTGCCGGCGGTGTCGCCGGGCTGCAGCTGAGCGTGCCGAACCTGAGCGTCGCGGTGACGGTGCCGCCCGTCACGGCCGTCGGGCCGTCCAGCGAGTCAGTGCACCCGCTCGCCGTCCCGCCGGCCGCCATGGTGATGGACTGCGGGTCGGCCGAGAGCGGCGGGCTGAAGGTGACGGCGGCCTTCACGGCGCAGTCCAGGATTTCCGGGGCGGCCGGCGGGGCTGCGTCGGCGACCGGGGCCACGCCGGTGGACAGCGCGGCGAGGACGGCGGACACGATCACAACGCTTCGGCGTACGGACACGTGGGTTCCCTTTCTTTCGTCGGACCGGGAGTGAGGCCCACGCACTCGGAGCGGGGCGGGCCGAAGGGTGACGGTGGCACGGCGCGAGGAATTCCGGCCGCCGCCATCCCGGGAACCCCGCCGATGGGCCTCGAATGGTCCAGGACCGGGGCCCGGCCTCGCGGACCCGAGGGCGGCCGGGACGGAAGGCCGCCCGGTCGGTCGTCCGGGCTTGCGGGACGGGGTATCGGCGGACACCGTGAGTATGCGATCAGTCGCGCGTGCCCCTGCTGAACGGCCCGGTTCCTCTCCCACCAGGAGGCTTGTGATGTCCCCTCTCGTCCTTGTGCGCGGCCGCGTGGCGGCCGTGGTGTGCGCGTCGGCCGTCGTCCTCGGCGCCCTGGCGGCGGTCGGCGCCCCGGCGTGGGCGGACACGGGGCAGGCGGACAGCATGACCGCCACGCGGCCGGCGGAGGGCCGGCGCGCCTTGATCAACTTCGGCACGGTGAAGTGGTTCAACGCCGAGAAGGGGTTCGGCTTCATCGCGCCGGACGTCCCCGGCCCGGACCTCTTCGTCCACTACTCGTCCATCGTCGGGGTCGGGTACCGGTCCCTGGAGGAGGGCCAGCGGGTCGAGTACCAGGTCGAGCAGGGCCCCAAGGGCCCGCAGGCCGTCGACGTCGTCGGCCTCTGAGGGCGCGCGGAGCCCGTCAGGCCGCGTGGTCGAGGGCCGGCGCGGCCGCCGGCTGCGCCGTGGCCCCGGCGCCCTCGGCCTGCGCGCCCCAGCGGCGGGCCAGGACGGCGCAGACCATCAGTTGCAGTTGGTGGAAGAGCATCAGTGGCAGCACCATCAGCCCGGCCGCCGGGCCCGGGAAGAGGACGGTGGCCATCGGGACGCCGCTGGCCAGGCTCTTCTTGGAGCCGCAGAAGACGATCGCGACCAGGTCGGCCCGGCCGAAGCCGAGCCGGCGGCCGACCAGCAGCGTCGTGGTCAGGACCAGCGCCAGCAGCGCCGCCTCCGCCCCCAGCAGGGCCGCCAGCCGGGGCAGGGAGAGGGCGCCCCACACCCCGCCCACCACGGCGGCGCTGAAGGCGCTGTAGACGACCAGCAGGATCGAGCCGCGGTCGACCAGGCCGAGGACGGCGCGGTGGCGGGCCATCCAGGCGGCGATCCAGCGGCGCAGCACCTGGCCGGCGGCGAAGGGGAGGAGGAGTTGCTCGGCGATCTCCAGCACGGTGCCCGGCGAGACGCCGCCCTTGGTGTGCAGGAGCACGGCGGCGAGCAGCGGGGTCAGGACGATGCCGAAGAGGCTGGAGAAGGTCGCGCTGCAGACCGCCGCGGCCGTGTTGCCGCGGGCGATGGAGGTGAAGGCGATCGAGGACTGCACGGTGGAGGGCAGCAGGGTCAGGAACAGCAGGCCCTGGTAGAGCTGCGGCGACAGCACCGCCGGCACCAGCAGGTGGGCGGCCACCCCGAGCAGGGGGAAGAGGCCGAAGGTGACCGCGAGCACGGTGCCGTGCAGCCGCCACTGCTTGAGCCCCTCCCAGGCCTCGCGGGCGGAGAGTCGGGCGCCGTAGAGGAAGAACAGGACGGCGACCGCGCCGGTGGCGGCGTCGGAGAAGGCCGGTGCGGCGGCGCCGCGGGCGGGGAGCAGGGCGGCCACTGCCACGGTGCCCAGCAGGGCGGCGATGAACGGGTCGACCCGGAGGCGGGCGGGGCGCCGGGGCAGGTGGGAGCGGAGCGGACGGTTCGGGCGAGGCATGGTTCTCCGCGGTGGCGGTTCGGGTGGGATGGCCTCAGCCTGCCGTCCGCCGGGGTGATTGTGAATCCCGCTGGCGGAACTCACTGTCATCATGATCCGTGATATCAGCGGATAGAATGGCCATGTGTTCGATCCGGTGCAGTTGAGGTCCTTCCTCGCGGTGGCCCAGACCGGCGGCTTCACCCGGGCCGCCCAGCGGCTGGGGCTGCGGCAGTCGACGGTCAGCCAGCACGTGCGGCGGCTGGAGACGGCCGCCGACCGGCAGCTCTTCCTGCGCGACACCCACTCCGTGCAGCTCACCAGTGAGGGCGAGGCCATGCTCGGCTTCGCCCGGACGATCCTGGAGGCGCACGAGCAGGCGCTCGGCTACTTCGCGCAGACGCAGGTGCGCGGGCGGGTGCGGTTCGGCGCCTCGGAGGACTTCGTCCACACCGAGCTGCCGCAGATCCTGCGGAGCTTCCGGCGGAGCAACCCCCAGGTCGACCTCGAACTCACCGTCGGCCTCAGCGCCGTGCTCTACGAGCAACTGGCCGACGGACGGCTCGACCTGGTGCTCGGCAAACGCCCGCCCGGCGGTGGCTCGCAGGGCCAACTGGTCTGGCAGGACAAGCTGGTGTGGATCGCGGCGGAGGACTTCCGGACGGACCCGGCCGAGCCGCTGCCGCTGATCGTCTACCCGCCGCCCAGCTTCACCCGGGTCCGCGCCCTGGAGGTCTGCGAGCGCGACGGGCGGCCCTGGCGGATCGCCTGCACCAGCACCAGCCTCTCCGGGGTCCGGGCCGCCGCGCTGGCCGGCCTCGGGGTGGTGCCGCACGCCCGCAGCCTGATCCCGTCGGGCCTGCGGGTGCTGCCCGACCAGCCGGGCCTGCCCAACCTCGGTACCACCGAGTTCGCCCTCACCACGGGACGCACCACGGCGCGCGGCCCGGCCCGGGTGCTGGCCCAGGCCGTCCTCGCGGACGCGTTCCGCCTGCAACGCGCACCGGAACGGGCGGAGCCGTGACGGGGGGGCGACGGCCGGGGGGTTGCCCCGGCCGTGGGCGAGCGCACGGCAGTGGTGAGGCGGCGGACCGGCGGGTTCCTTTCGCCGATGGTGACAGGAAGTCAAGGGCGGTGGCCGAAGTCGGACTTCACACCGCTCGGCCGTTGAACCCGACGGTTCTCCGGTCGCGTTACGAAGGCTGGAGCAGCCGGCTGACGCGGACAGGGAAAGGTCGGGAAAGATGCGATTTGGCGACATGCTGCACGGACACCGGAAGCACCGAGGCCTGACCCAGCAGCAACTGGCCGACCTCGCCACGCTGAGTGTTCGCGTGGTGCGCAACCTGGAACGCGGCGGGGCGCTGCGGCCCCGGCGGGAGACGGTGCGGCTGCTCGTGGACGTGCTGCGGCTGGACGCCGACCAGCGGGCGCAGTTCGAGTCGGCGGCGTTCCCCGAGGCGCCGGGCGGGGCGCCCCGTGATCGCGGCCCCGGCTTGCGGGTGCCCGGGGCGCGCGTTTGAGTGGGAAGGTACCGGCGGAATCGGGGGCGAGGAGGCGCCATGTCGCACCACAAGCCCAACAAGGACGTCGAAGGCGACCCGGACACCGGGCACGGGCGCGGTCTGCCCCGGCGGCCCGACGAGGAGGAGCTCGACGAGCGCACCGAGGAGGACCGCGAGGAGGTGGGCCTGCCCCCGGAGCCGGATCCGGAGGACACACCCTGAGGCGTGTAGGGTCCGGGGCTAGTGCCGAGCCCGGTCGGAGCCGGGCTGCGGGCCGGTGGGGTCGCCCGCCTCCCCGGTCCTGGCCGGCCGGGTGTGGACCTTGGCGACGCAGGCCGGGAGGGCGGCGGCGTGGCCGTGGTCCCGGGCCCGGTACGCGCTGGGGGTCTCGCCGACGAGCTGGGTGAACCGCGAGCTGAACGAGCCCAGCGAGGTGCAGCCGACCGCCATGCAGACCTCCGTCACGCTCAGGTCGCCGCGCCGCAGCAGCGCCTTGGCCCGCTCGATCCGGCGGGTCATGAGGTAGCCGTACGGGGTCTCGCCGAAGGCGGCGCGGAAGCTGCGGGAGAAGTGGCCCGGCGACATCAGCGCGGTGTGTGCCAGCGCCGACACGTCCAGTGGCTGGGCGTAGTCGCGGTCCATCCGGTCGCGGGCCCGCCGCAGTCGGACGAGGTCGGGTAGGGGGACTCGGGACACCTGGGGCACGTCTGCCACGCTACCCGCCCGGTCCGACAGGGGCGCGCGCCGGCGTGCTTCGGGCGCTGCCCCGGGCCGCCTCGCCTCGCCCCACCCGCTCCCGCACCACCGTCCCTGCGTCCTGCGCTGTCCCCGCGCCCCACCGTTTGTTCGGACGAAATCCGGCTGAAGGTGCTGTTTTCGAGCATGGCGGCCGGTATCGGACGAACGGGTCCGGATTCGAACTGGTGGTGGAGTAGGTGTGGCGCTCTTGTCACGCGTGCACATGAAGTTTCGTCAATTCCCTTGCGGAGAGCTAAGATTGCCGATCTGCTGATGACTCCTGATCAGCCCGGGTGTGATAACCCGTCGATGATGAGAGCGGGACATTGGGAAGAACGAGGCAGCGAACGAGGTGCGTCGCGCAGGTCGCGGCGCTGACGATGGGATTGTCCGCTGCGGCGCTGGTGACGGCGCCGGCGGCCTTTCCACAGCCCGGCGACGGGACGGTGACCGTCCGGGTGATCCGGGCGGTGGACACCAGCGGAGTGTGGACACCGGCCCTGGAGCCAGGGCTCGCGGGCGTGAAAGTGACGCTCACGGATGACGCCGGGCTGGCGATCGAGGGGGTGACGGCGGCCGACGGGACGGTCACCCTGGCCCCGGCGGCGGCCAAGCCGTCCGGGGGCAAGTACCGGGTGCAGGTGGTGAATCCGAAGCCGGGCGTGCTGTTCCCGGCGTTCGCCTCCCGGCAGGGGCTGGACGGCGCGCCGACCCAGCTGAGCAGCAACGAGGAGTTCGTCGACCTCTCGGGCGGCAAGAACGTGGCGTACACCACCGGGCTCTGGAACCCCGGTGACTACTGCCAGAAGAACGCCCCGCTGGTCACGGCCTGCCAGCCGATGGACCGCGAGGGCGGGGCCCAGCGCACGCTGGTCTCCTTCCCGTACAGCGCGCGCGGCCAGGACGGCGAAGGCGTGACCGCCACGAACCTCGCCACCAACGCCGATACCGGCACGCTGTACGGCATCGCCTGGAACAAGGCCGACCGGCGGTTGTTCTCCTCGGCGGTGGCCAAGCGCACCACCGACTACGGTCCGGGCGGTGCCGGCGCGATCTACGTCACCGACATCGCGCAGAAGAAGACGACGCTGTTCACCACCGTCCCGAACGCGGGCTCGACGGCCCACGGCGGCGGCACCGACGACGCCTTCCTCGACACACCGGGCAGGGAGAGCCTCGGCGGCATCAAGATCACCGACGACGGCAAGGACCTGTTCGTCGTCAACCTCAACGACCGCAAGCTCTACCGCTACAACGCCACCGTGGCGGCCGCCGGGAGCCCGACGGCCTCCTACCCGATCCCCGACCCGGGCTGCCCGGCGGCGGGGGACTGGCATCCGTTCGGCCTCGGCCTCCAGGACGGCACCGGCTACCTCGGCGGAGTGTGCTCCGGCGAGTCCACCGGCAAGCTCACCGACCTGCGCGCGGTGGTCCTGCCCTTCGACCTCGCCACCGGCGTGTTCGCCAAGCCGGTGCTGGACCAGCCGCTGGACTACCCGCGCCAGTCCACCGTCGGCTCGGGCCCGTGCGACGGTGCGAGCTGGTTCCCGTGGACGAGCACCTACCCGACCACGCAGAACGGCCGCCCGTGCGGCAGCTACACCATCGCCCAACCCGAACCCGAGCTGGGCGAGATCACGTTCGAGACCGACGGCTCGATGCTGCTGGCCTTCCGCGACCGCTTCGGCGACCGCGCGCCGGGCTCCCCGGCGCCGGGCTCCGTCGCCGTCGTCATGTCCGGCGGTGACCTGAACAAGGCCTGCCGGGCGAACGGCACGTACGTGATGGACACCAACAACGGCTGCGGGCTCGCTCCCCGGGGCACCCGGTTCTTCGACACGACCTGGGGCGGCCACCGCAACACGGCGTTCGCCGGCATGGCGCTCTCCAAGGTCGAGAGCACCGTCGCGGTCTCCGCCTTCGACCCCAACCACACCGCCCTCGGGTACGGCACGTCGTTCCTCCAGCGGGCGAACGGCCAGCAGGACCCGCAGTTCGGCTTCCGGCTCAACCCGGTCGGGACGATCGCGCCGTTCGGCAAGGGTGCCTCGATGGGCGACCTGGAGGTGCTCTGCGACCAGGCGCCGCTGCAGATCGGCAACCGGGTCTGGTACGACCCCGAGCGCAAGGGCATCCAGAACCCGGGCCAGCGCCCCGTCGAGGGCGCGACCGTCCACCTCTACGACGAGTCGGGCAAGTTGGTCGGCACGACGAAGACGACGAAGCGCGGCGAGTACTACTTCGACGACTCGAACGTCACCGGAGGCCTCAAGCCGAGGACCAAGTACACGATCCGGCTCGACAACCCGGCGGACTACGCCAAGGGCGGGCCGCTCTACCAGTGGGTGCCCACCGACGCGGACGTCGGCGACAACCACTTCATCGATTCCAAGGGCCTGGTGCCGCCCGGCACGAAGTTCCCCGAACGGGCACTGAGCACCGGCGGGCCGGGCGAGAACGACCACACCTTCGACTTCGGGTTCCGGCAGCAGGAGGGCGCGCTGCGCCTGGTCAAGCACGACCAGGACGGCAAGCCGCTGGCGGGGGCGAAGTTCCAGCTGTGGCACGACACCAACGGCACCGACGGGTTGCAGACCGGCGGTGACAAGCCCGATACGGCGGTGGGCGGGCCCTGCACGACCGGCGCCGACGGCCTCTGCCAGGGCGCCGGGGTGCCGGGGACGTACTACTGGCAGGAGCTCAGCCCGCCCGACGGCTACGCGGCTCCGGACACCACCGTGTTCGGCCCGCTGGCGCTGACCTCCGACAACCTCGCGGACGGTGTCTCGGTGACGGCGGTCAACAAGCTGCTGCCCACCCCGACGCCGACCCCGACGCCGACCAACTCGTCGAGCCCGTCGAGCCCGTCGAGTTCGCCGAGCGCGCCGGAGCCGACCACGCCGCCGGGGCCGACGGAGTCGCCGAGCCCGTCGACGGTGAACCCGCTGCCCCCGCCCGGGGGACAGCTGCCCAACACCGGGGCCAACGCCCTGGTGCCGCTGGGGATCGTCGGCGGCGCGGTGCTGGTGGCGTCCGGCGGTGCGCTGGTCCTGGTCGCCCGTAGGCGCAGGGCGCGGCACCAGTAGGAAGCGGTGAGGAGGGGCGGGGCCCGGGGGCGCCGGAATGCACCGGCCCCCCCCCCCCCCCGTCGGCCCCCACAGAAGCAGGGGAATATAAAAAAAAAAAAGCAACACAAACAACAACAAAAAAAGGA
>NZ_JBHXML010000072.1:34516-57749 GCF_042720345.1 Kitasatospora sp. NPDC058478
CGTTGGGCGGGGGGCGGGCCCCCTGTGGCACGGGGCGGGGGGGGGGGGGCCCGTGGCGACTGCCTCCCCCGGCGCCCCCCCGCCGCTCGTTCGCACGACAGTGACGACAAGTACGACGGTCACGACCAGTACGACGGTGCTGACCAGGAGGAGGGCTGCCAGATGGCCCGTAGGAAGATCGGGAAGAGGGCGCGGCTGGGCCTGCTCGTCGGGGTGGTCGGCGCGGTGGTGGTCGCCGGGGCCACGGCCCTCGGGGTGACGGCCTGGGGCGAACCGGAGGAACGGGCGGTGACCATGGACGAGGCGTCCCGGCTGGCGCTGTCCCGGCTGACGCTGTACCAGGCCAGCCCGGCGGCGGTGGCGCTCACCGCGGCGGAGGGCGGCGGCGTGCAGATCCGGGTGGAGGGGGTGGTGGACTACCGCACCCGCCGGGGGGTGGGCCGCTACCAGGTCTCCGGGGCCTCGGGCCAGCTCGACCACGGCCTGATCATCTGGGACGGCGACGGCCTCGGGCTGGCCCCGGAGCCGGCCGGCTCCGGCCCCGCCTGGGAGCAGGCCGAGCACGTCCCCCGCTCCGGCTGGTCGCCGCGCTCCTACACGGCGGACCCGCTGGACGCCGGGCTCGGCCTGCTGGTCCGCCTCGGCGCCGACCGGCCGGACAACCCGCTGCTGCTCGCCCAGTCCGGGGCGCGCCTGCTCGGCCGGGACCGCATCGACGGCCGCGACTACGACCGCTTCTCCGGCCCGCGCGCCCAGGGCGCGGCCCCGGACGGCGGGCCGTCGCCGCTCACCTACTGGGTCGACGGCGACGGCTCGCTGCGCCGGGTCACCATGCGGATGTCCGGCCTGGGCACCCCGACGACCGTCGACCTCACCGGGCGGCAGGACGGCGTGCGGATGCCGGAGGCGCCGTGGGCCGCGGGGTGAGGCCCCGGGGCCGTTAGGGCCGCCGGGGCTGCGGCTCACCGGGGCCCGGGCTCACCGGGGTTGCGGCACGGTGGCGGCGTCCGTGGGCAGGGCGTAGCGGTCCGGGTCGACGGGCCCCGGCAGGTCCGTCGCCGGCCGGCCCGGCGCCGACGGGTCGGGCAGGGAGGGCTGCGCGGCCGGGGCCTGCACCTGGTGGAACGGCACGCCGGGCGGCGCCATGACGGTGGCGGGCCGCCCGCCGGGGAGCGGGCCGCGGCCCTGCGCCCCGCACGCCGCCAGGCCCTCCAACTGGTCCGGGCTCTGGATGTCGGGCGTGTTGCCGGTGAAGCAGTTGCCGGGGTCGGTGGAGGCCAGCACGAGGTCGACGCCGTTGCCCGTGGCGCGGTTGCCCTCGACGCGGTTGCCGCTCGCCGGGTGTCCGGGCGGGTCGGTGACGATGACCCCGGCGGCGCGGTTCCCCTGGACGAGGTTGCGCAGCACCTGGTTCGCGGTGCCGCCGCCGATCCCGAGGCCGATGCCGAAGCCGCCGTCCGCCTGCTCCGGGGTGTCGGCGGCGTTGTTGTCGGTGATCACGTTTCCGGCGATCACCGCGCCGTGCTGCGGGGCGAGGGACTCCAGGTCGTTGGAGTTCACCGTCACGCCGACCCGGTTGCCGACCACCCGGTTGCCGAGGATGCTGAGCCCGTCGGAGGCGTTGGTCAGCTCGATGCCGACCGCGTTGCGCTCCACGGTGTTGCCGTGCACGAGGGTGTCGCAGGGCTTGCACTGGCCGACGTAGATCCCGGAGTCGGCCTGCCCGGAGGCGTAGGAGTCCTCGATCACGCCGCCGCGCGCGTCGAAGGCGTAGATGCCGTACAGGCCGTTGTCGTACGCCGTCACTCGGGAGGCCCGGAAGCCCTGGACGGGCGGGAAGCGGTTGGTGTCCAGCGGGTCGTACGCGGAGCCGCCGGCGCCGTGCCGTTGCAGGTGCTCGTCGGTGACGCCGGTGAACAGGACGCCGTTGGCGAGGTAGCCGTGCACGGTGAGGTTCTCCACCACCGAGCCGGCGCCGGTGACGGTGATGCCGTTGACGAGGCGCACCCCGCCGTTGAGGACGACGGTGTTGCGGTCCGTCCCGCGCAGGACGATGCGCGGCTTGGTGATCCGGACGCTCTCCGGGTACACGCCCGGGTGGACCAGCACGGTTTCGCCCTCGCGCGCGACGTCCACGGCCTGCTGCACGGTGGGGAAGTCCTCCGGGACCTGGATGACCGTACCGGCCGGATGGCGGGCCTCGTCGGAGGAGGAGCCCGATGCCGCGCAGCCGGCCAGCGCCAGGGTGGTGGCGAGCAGCGCCGCGGACAGCCGTCGCAGGGGCCTCGTGGCACGTGCAGGTGAGGGCCGCCGAGTGAAATGACGCATCATCAGGATTTGCATGAGAGGTGTTCTATCGTCTCCAATGTCGCCCATGCATGCCGAAACCGGAAAAGTGCGGAAACAGACGGAAGCCGCCGGACCCGGTGTCGAGCGGAGGGCGCTGCTCGCGGCCGGAGCGGTGCTCGCCGCCGGACTCGGCGCCGGCGTCCAGGCGTTGGCGCACGGCGGCCACGACGGCTCCGCGCAGCACCCGGCGGCCCCGCCGCCCGGCCCGGCGCCCCTCTTCCACGGCCCGCGCCAGGCCGGCGTGACCACACCGCCGCAACCCGCCACCCAGCTGCTGGCCTTCGACCTCGCACCCGCGACCACCGCCGGCGGCCGGGACGCCCTGCGCGGCCTGCTCGCGGACCTCACCCGGCTGCTGGCCGCCGCGACCGCCGGGACCTCACCGGACCTGCGGCTCCAGGACGCCGAACCGGCCCGGCTCACCAGCCTGGTGGGCGTCGGCCCCGACCTCGCCGCCCGGCTCGGCCTGAACGTCCCGGCCGCGCTCGCCGACCTGCCGGCCTTCGCCGGCGACCGCCTCGACCCGGCGCGCGGCGGCGGCGACGTCCTCCTCCAACTCTGCGGCGCCGACCGCTGGACGCTGACCGTCGTCGCCGAACTCGCCACCACCGCCGCCCGCGCCGCCGGGGCCACGCCCCGCTGGAGCCAGTCCGGCTTCCTGCCCGCCACCGCCCCGGGCAGCACCGCCCGCAACCTGTTCGGCTTCAAGGACGGCACCGCCAACCCCGACGAGCCGACCGCCCGGCAGTGGGTCTGGGGCCCGGCGGGCGCGCACGAGAACGGCACCGTCCTGGTCTACCGGCGGATCCGGATGGACGTCGCCGCTTTCGCGGCCCTCCCCGCGGACCGGCGCGACCTGGTCATCGGCCGCCGCGCGGGCGACGGCGCCCCGCTCACCGGCAGCGCCGAACACGACGAACCGGACGTCTACGCCAAGAACCCGGACGGCTCCTACGTCATCCCCGCCACCGCCCACGTCCGGCTCAGCAGCCCCCGCCTCGACGGCGGCGCACGCATGCTCCGCCGCGGCTACAGCTACGACGACGGCCCGGACGACCGCGGCCTGCTCTTCTGTGCCTTCATGCGCGACCCCGCCCAGTTCACCCGCGTCCAGACCCGCCTCGCCACCCGCGACGCCCTCAACCCGTTCGTCCAGCACCAGGCCTCCGCCGTCGCCTACGTCCTGCCCGGCGCCCCCGAGGGCGCCACGCTGGGCGAGCAGCTCTGGGGTTGAGGACGGTTTGCCCGCGACGGCCCGGGGGCCGACGCGGGCTGCGCGCTGCTCCCTGCGGGCGGCCCGGCGCCCCCGGCTACCAGGTGACCGGCAGCTGGGCGGGGCTGCGGGTGGTGGTGCCGAGCTGCCAGGTGAGCCGGTCGACGGGGGTGGTGAGGCGCAGGCCCGGGAGGGCGGTGGCGAGGCGGCGGAGGGATTCGCGCATTTCCAGGCGCATCCGCCAGGCGCCGAGGCAGTAGTGGGGGCCCGCGCTGAAGGCGAGGGTCGGGGCGGGCAGGGGGTGGTCGAGGCCGGCGTCGAGGCCGTCGGGGAAGACGGCGGCGTCGCGGTTGGCACTGCCGAGGCTGACGGCGAGGACGGCGCCGGCGGGGATGTGGACGCCGCCGAGGTCGACCGGTTCGGTGGCGCGCCGGGTGGTGGCCTCGTCGTCGCCGAGCGGGATGAAGTGCAGGAGGCGTTCGGTGACGCGTTCGGTGGTGTCGGGATCGGCGAGGCGGGGCCAGTCCTCGGGGCGTTCGCCGAGCAGGTAGACGAGGGCGTTGCCGAGGGCGCCGGTGACGCTCTCGTTGCCGCTGGCGGTGAGCCCGCAGACCAGGTAGACGAGTGATTCCTCGGGGACGCCGCCGTCCTGGTCGGCGGCCTGGACGAGGCGGCTGACCAGGTCCTCGCTGGGGTGGTGGCGCCGGCGGGCGATCAGCTCGCCGGTGTAGGCGGCGTATTCGGCGAGCGCCTCGGCCGGGTCCAGGGCGCCGTCGGCCGCGTCGCCGCCGTCGGCCGGGGTGCCGTCGGCGAGGATCGCCCTGGTCCAGCGGCGGAGCCGTTGCTCGTCGAGGTGGTCCGGGCCGTCGCCGTCGAGCCCCATCAGGCGGCTGGTGACGGCGAAGGGCACCGGCCGGGTGAAGGCGGTGACCAGGTCGGCGGGGGTGCCGCCGGCCGCGAGGGCGTCGACGGCCTGCTGGACGCCCTCCGCGACCCAGGGCTGCCAGCCGGCGATGGCGCGTGCGGTGAAGGCCCGTTGGACGGTGCTGCGCAGCCGGCGGTGTTCCGGCCCGTCCTGGTTGAACATCGAAGCCGGGTTGCTGGAGACGTCGGCGCCGCCGCCGGGGGTGCCGACGGTGGCCAGGTCGCCGCGGGTGAAGCGGGGGTCGGTGAGGGTCTGGCGGACGTCGTGGTAGCGGGTGACCAGCCAGGCGGGGGTGCCGTCGGGGAGGGTGGTGGGGTGGGGCGGCTGGGCGGGGGTGACGGGGAGTCGGTGCAACGGGGGGAGGGCGGGTGCGGCGGTGGACATGGGTCCCTTCGGGGTCGGCGGTCCGGCGCGGGATGAGAATCCAACTGTCGTATTTACGTGGATCGTTGGATTCCGCTGCTGCTTGTCCCGTTGGTCCCGATGGTAGCGATTTCACCTCCTCCGGTCAGGGTTTCACCGGGGCCTGTCCGGCGCGCATCCCGCCGGGCGCATCCCGCCGGGCATACCCCCACCCCGTAAGCCGAGCGCCCCCGACGGTCCTGCCGTCGGGGGCGTTCGGCCGGCGCGCCCTAGCCGTCGAGGCGGCCGACCAGCCCGTAGCCGGCCTCGTCTATGGCGGCGGCGACGGCCTCGTCGGCGAGCGGCAGGGTGCTGTCGACGGTGACCTTGCCGGTGGCGAGGTCCACGGCGACGTCGGTGATGCCGTCGATCTTCCGCAGTTCGGCGGTCACCGAGGTGACGCAGTGGCCGCAGGTCATGCCCTTGACCTGGAAGACGGCCCGCCCGGCCGTCCCGGTGGCGGGGGCCTCGGTGGCGCCGGTGCCGCAGGAGCCGCAGCAGGAGGCGGCGGTCTCGGTGGCGGTCCCGGTGGCGGGGGACTCGGCGGTGGCGGTGGTCTCGGACATGGGGGTGCTCCTGTCGTCAGTGCCCGGCGCCGGCCGCGGGTGCGGTCGGCCGCTTCGCCTGGAGAACGTACCATACCCCCCAGGGGTAACTGAGGGCGTCGCTCGCGATGGCCGTGAAACGGACTCGACCGATCGTCAACTGATCCTTGTGGCAATCTCGTTGCGCCCTTCCGGCAGGGTGGAAGCGGCCGCCCGCATCCCGGCGGCCGGCCCCGGCAGGCGGCCGACCCCCATCACCCGAGGTGACACCCCATGGACCACACCACCCGACCCGGAGCGCGCGGCCCGCGCGGACTGCGCGAGATCCTGGCGGCCGGCGAGCGGACGTACTCCTTCGAGTTCTTCCCCGCCAAGGACGACGCCGGTGAGCGCTCCCTGTGGGCCGCGATCCGGCGGGTGGAGGCGGTCGCGCCGACCTTCGTCTCCGTCACCTACGGCGCCGGCGGCTCCTCGCGCGACCGCACCATCGAGACCACCGAGCGGATCGCCGCCCAGACCACGCTGCGGCCGGTGGCCCACCTGACCGCCGTCGGTCACTCCACCGCCGAGCTCCAGGCCGTCCTGCGCCGCTACGCGGACGTCGGGATCCGCGACGTCCTCGCCCTGCGCGGCGACCCGCCCGGCAACCCGAACGGCGCCTGGGAGCCGCACCCCCGGGGCCTGCGGCACGCCGCCGAACTGGTCGAACTGGTCAAGGGCTGCGGCGCGTTCACGGTCGGGGTGGCGGCCTTCCCGGAGCGCCACCCGCGCTCGGCGAACTGGGCGGACGACATCCGGCACTTCGTCGCCAAGTGCCGGGCGGGCGCCGACTACGCCGTCACCCAGATGTTCTTCGACGTCGAGCACTACCTGCGGCTGCGCGACCGGCTCGCCGAGGCCGGCTGTGACACCCCGGTCATCCCGGAGATCATGCCGGCCACCGACGTCCGCCAGATCGCCCGCTTCGCCGAACTCAGCGGCGCCTCCTTCCCGGCGGGCCTGGCCGCACGGCTGGAGGCGGCTCGCGGCGACCGGCCGACCGCTCACCGCATCGGCGTCGACCACGCCACCCGGATGGCCGAGCGCCTGCTCCGCGAGGGTGCGCCCGGCCTGCACTTCATCACGCTGAACCGCTCCACCGCCGCCCTGGAGATCCACCGCAACCTCGGGCTGGACCGGGCGGCGCAGCCGTCGGCCCCGCTGGCGGCGGCCTGACGGAGGTCTGACAGGGGTCTGGCGGGGGTCTGGCGGGGGAGCGGCCGGGCCCCCGGCGAGGTGCGAGGGGTGATACCCGGTACGGGTATATGGTGCTCGGCGCTGGCGAACCCGGGGCACCAGGGAAGGCGGACCCACCATGCACGCGATCCTGCACGCGCTGTCCATCGCCGGATCGATGACCTGGGAGATCGCCTGGGCGCTGATCCTCGGCTTCCTGCTCTCCGCCGTCGTCCAGGCCGTCGTCCGCAAGTCCACCGTCGTCCGGCTGCTCGGCGACGACCGCCCCCGCACCCTCGGCGTCGCCGCCCTCCTCGGCGCGGCCTCCTCCTCCTGCTCGTACGCGGCCGTGGCCCTTGCCCGCTCGCTGTTCCGCAAGGGCGCGGACTTCACCGCCGCGATGGCCTTCGAGATCGCCTCGACCAACCTGGTCATCGAACTCGGCGTCATCCTGGCCCTGTTGCTCGGCTGGCAGTTCACGGCGGCCGAGTTCGTCGGCGGGCCGGTGATGATCCTCGTCCTCGCCCTGCTCTTCCGGCTGCTGCTGCGCGACCGGCTGCTGCGTGAGGCCCGCGCCCAGGCCGAACGCGGCCTGGCCGGCTCGATGGAGGGCCACGCGGCGATGGACATGTCCGTCGCGGGGGAGGGCTCCTTCGCCCGGCGGCTGCTGTCCCGGCAGGGCGTCACGGCCGTGTCGCACGTGTTCGTGATGGAGTGGGCGGCGATCCTCAAGGACCTCGTCCTCGGGCTGCTCATCGCCGGTGCCATCGCCGCCTGGGTGCCGGACTCCTTCTGGCAGGCGTTCTTCTTCGCCGACCACCCGCTCGCCGGCCGGCTGTGGGGCCCGCTGGTCGGCCCGCTGGTGGCGATGGCGTCCTTCGTCTGCTCGATCGGCAACGTGCCGCTCGCGGTGGTGCTGTGGAAGGGCGGGATCAGCTTCGGCGGGGTCGTCGCGTTCATCTTCGCGGACCTGCTGATCCTGCCGATCCTCAACATCTACCGGAAGTACTACGGGCGTCGGACGGCCCTGTTCCTGCTCGGCACCTTCTACGCGGCCATGGTGGTGGCCGGCTACACCGTCGAGTTCCTCTTCGGCGCGCTCGGCCTGGTCCCCGACCAGCGCGAGGCCGAGATCCCGATGGCGGGCATCGAGTGGAACTACACCACCTGGCTGAACATCGCCTTCCTGCTCCTCGCCGCCGCCCTGCTCGTCCGCTTCCTGCGTACCGGCGGCCGCGCCATGCTCCGGATGATGGGCGGCGAGCCCGCGGCCGGGGACGGGCACCGGCACGACCGGCACTGACGTCCGGCGGTGGATACCTCCCGGGGGTTTCGGGCGGGCGGATCGCCGACCCGGAAGATACCTGCTGGGGGTATCCGCTTGTTCTGGGTACCCCTAGGGGGTATAAAGGAACCCGACGCCGACCGATACCCCCCAAGGGTATGGAGGTCGGACCGGAGACGCTCAGCACGTTCCCGGAACGACGACTGTCACGAGGAGCAACGATGACCACCCAGGCACCCGCCTCCACGGAGGTGGAACTCTCGATCGGCGGCATGACCTGCGCCTCGTGCGCGGCCCGCATCGAGAAGAAGCTCAACCGGATGGACGGCGTCTCGGCGAGCGTCAACTACGCCACCGAGAAGGCGAAGGTCGCCTTCCCCGCGGGCGTCGACGTCGCCGACCTGATCGCCACCGTCGAGGCCACCGGCTACAGCGCCGCGCTGCCGAAGCCGCCGGCCGCCGAAGGCCCGACCGGGCAAGCCGGGCAGGCCGAGCCGGTCGACGAACTCGCGCCGCTGCGCCAGCGGCTGGTCACGGCCGTGGCGCTCGCGGTGCCGGTGATCGCGATGGCGATGGTGCCGGCCCTGCAGTTCGACAACTGGCAGTGGCTGTCGCTGGTGCTGGCCTCGCCGGTGGTCACCTACGCCGCTTGGCCGTTCCACCGCGCCGCCTGGACCAACCTCAAGCACGGCGCCGCGACCATGGACACCCTGGTCTCGCTCGGCACCGGCGCCGCGTTCCTCTGGTCCCTGTGGGCGCTGTTCCTCGGCGACGCCGGAATGCCGGGCATGCGGCACGGCTTCGAGCTGACCATCGCCCGCAGCGACGGCCCGTCGAACATCTACCTGGAGGCGGCGGCCGGCGTCACCGCCTTCATCCTGGCCGGCCGCTACTTCGAGGCCCGCTCCAAGCGCACCGCGGGCGCCGCGCTCAGGGCGCTGCTGGAACTGGGCGCCAAGGACGTCACCGTGCTGCGCGGCGGGGCCGAGGTCCGGATCCCGGTCGGCGGCCTGGCCGTGGGCGACCGGTTCGTGGTGCGGCCGGGCGAGAAGATCGCCACCGACGGCGTGGTGGTCGAGGGCGGATCGGCGGTGGACGCCTCGATGCTCACCGGCGAGTCCGTGCCGGTCGAGGTCGGCGCCGGCGACCAGGTCACCGGCGCCACCGTCAACGCGGGCGGCCGGCTGGTGGTCGAGGCCACCCGGATCGGCGCGGACACCCAGCTGTCCCGGATGGCCCGGCTGGTCGAGGACGCGCAGAACGGCAAGGCCGCCGCCCAGCGCCTCGCCGACCGGATCTCCGCCGTCTTCGTCCCGATCGTGATCGTCCTGGCGGTGGCCACCCTCGGCTACTGGCTGGGCACCGGCGAGGGCTGGACCGCCGCCTTCACGGCAGCGGTCGCGGTGCTGATCATCGCCTGCCCGTGCGCCCTGGGCCTGGCCACCCCGACCGCGCTGCTGGTCGGCACCGGCCGCGGCGCCCAACTGGGCGTCCTGATCAAGGGCCCGGAGGTGCTGGAGTCCACCCGCAAGGTCGACACCATCGTCCTGGACAAGACCGGCACCGTCACCACCGGCCGGATGACCCTGCTCGCCGTACACACCGCCGAGGGCGTCACCGAGGCCGAGGCGCTGCGCCTGGCCGGCGCCCTGGAGCACGCCTCCGAGCACCCGATCGCCCGGGCGATCGCCACCGCCGCCGCCGAGGCCGGTGAGCTGCCCGCGGTCGAGGGCTTCGAGAACGTGCCGGGCCTGGGTGTCCAGGGCGTGGTGGACGGCCACGCGGTGGTCGCCGGCCGGGAGGCGCTGCTGAACGACTGGTCGCAGTACCTGCCGGAGGGCCTGGCCGCGGCCAAGCGCGCCGCCGAGGCGGCCGGACGGACCGCGATCGCGGTGGGCTGGGACGGCGAGGCCCGGGCCGTCCTGGAGGTCGCGGACGCGGTCAGGCCGACCAGCGCCGAGGCGATCGCCCGGCTGCGCGGCCTGGGCCTGACCCCCTTGCTGCTGACCGGCGACAACCGGGCGGTCGCCGAGGCCGTCGCCGCCGAGGTCGGCATCGCCCCGGAACACGTCATCGCCGAGGTCATGCCGCAGGACAAGGTCGCCACCGTCAAGCGGCTCCAGGCCGAGGGCAAGGTCGTGGCGATGGTCGGCGACGGCGTCAACGACGCGGCCGCCCTCGCCCAGGCCGACCTGGGCCTGGCCATGGGCACCGGCACCGACGCCGCGATCGAGGCCGGCGACCTCACCCTGGTCCGCGGCGACCTGCTGGCGGCGGCCGACGCCATCCGGCTCTCCCGCAAGACCCTGGCCACCATCAAGAGCAACCTGTTCTGGGCCTTCGGCTACAACGTCGCCGCCCTTCCGCTGGCCGCCGCCGGGATGCTCAACCCGATGATCGCGGGGGCCGCGATGGCCTTCTCCTCGGTCTTCGTGGTCGGCAACAGCCTGCGACTGCGCCGCTTCCGCTGAGCCCGGCCGAACGCTGAACCGCCCACTCCACTGAGCCCGCCCACCCTGCTCGACCCGCCCGAGTCGCCGTGGCCCCGGAACCGCACCTGGTTCCGGGGCGCCGGCGCGTTCCGTTCAGCCCCGCGAAGCCCCGCTTCAGCCCTGCTCGGGCAGCGCCACCGCCTGCCACCGGTACGCCGCGTCCTCCTGCCAGCACTGCAACTCGCCCTCCACCACCGCGGCCAGGCACAGCCGCCAGTCCTCGCCCATCGCGAGCGCGACCCGGGTGGCCGGGCGCAGCGTCGGGCGCCACCAGCGCGGCCGCCGGGAGGCGCCGCCGGCCGGCAGCCGCAGCCGGACGCCGCCCGCGCCGGCCAGCGCCACCGTCGGGCCGCCCCGGTGGCCGGCCATCGCGACGCCGAGGGAGTGCTCGCCGTCGCCGATCTCGGGGGCCGGGCCGGCCGTGTCGAGGGTGTGCAGCTGGACGGAGCCGTCCGGGCGCAGCGTGGCGGCCTGCGGTCCGGCGGAGGTGCGGGCCAGCGCCCCGGCGCGCAGGGCGCCGGGCGGCCCCAGCGGGGCGGGGCGCTCGGCCGAGCCCGGTCGCCAGCTCAGCACCCGCTCCCGGTGCTCGACCAGGACCAGCCAGGACCCGGCCCGCTCCTCCAGGGCGGCGAGTACCCGGTCGGCCGGGCAGCCGGGCAGCTCCTGGCCGGTGAGGGTGAGGCCGGGCGCCCAGCGGTAGGAGCGCAGGGCGCCGCCGGCCGCCGTCCAGACCGTCATCTCCCCGGCGGAGTTGACCGCCCCGGCGAGCCCGCTGACGCCGCGCGCGGCCTCCCACCAGCCGGCCGAGGTGCCGACCCAGAGCGTCCCGCCGCGGTCCTCGGCGCAGACCACCAGTTCGCCCTGGTGTCCGGCCCAGCCGGCCAGCAACTCCCTGACCGGGCCGGGCCCCTGGCCGGCCGGCAGGCGCTGCCCGTGGTGTCCGGGGCCGGCCAGTGCGGTGCCGTCGGCGCCGCCGGTGACCAGCAGCGGCCGGCCGGCCCGGTCGGGCAGGACGGCCAGGCCCGCGGTGCGCGCCACCGGCCGGCGGGAACGCAGGAGTTCGCGGCCGCGGCCCACCCAGGGGCCGAGCGGGGAGGGGCGGCGGTCCGGTTCACGGGCGAGCGGTTCGCAGGCCCAGCGCGCCAGGTCCTCGCCGTAGCCGGCGGCGAGGAGTTCGGCGCGGGCCTGTTCGGCGGCGAGCCGGTGGTCGAGCCGGCCGTGGTCGGGCAGCAGCAGGGTGCGGGCGAGGGTGCCGACCGCGAACAGGTCCTTGGCGGTGGTGGGGAAGCCGCCGACCTGCTCGGCCTCCGGCGGGACGTGCCCGGGGGTGAACACCGCGACGGTGAGGGTGTGGTCGAGCGGGGCCAGGAAGGTCAGGTCGATCAGCTTGACCTGGTTCTGGGCGTCCACCAGGACGTTGGCGGGGGAGATGTCGCGGTGCACCCAGCGTTTGCGGTGCAGTTCGTCGACGATCCGGCAGAGCCGGGCCAGCACCTCGGCCACCGCCGCCGGGCCGCCGCGCTGGGTGCGGGCCCAGGTGTGCAGCGGCACGCCTTCGACCCAGGGGGAGATCTGGTAGCCGAGCAGCCCGGCGGAGGGCGCGGCGCCGGGCCGGTGCGGGGAGGGGCCGAGCAGGAAGCTGGGCACCACCAGGTCGTTCACGCCCAGGCGGTGGGCGTTGTGCGAGACGTCGTCCCAGCGGCCGAGCCAGCGCCGCACCTCGGAGGGGTCGCGCTCCAGCATGATCTTCGCGGCGACGAGTTCCTTGAGCCCGCTGTGGCCGGTCCGCACCGCCCGCCACACCTCGGCCTCGCCGCCCCGGTGGTGGAATTCCAGGAGTTCGTACTGCTCGGGGTCGAACTCCGGCCCGAACCGGAGCCCGGGCACCCAACGCGACTCGGACACGCATCCCCCGACTGGACCCTGTTGGCCTGTTCGCCCCGACCCGGCCTCGGGCCGGTTCCCGCGCGGTGGTTCTCACACCGCTTCCGCTGCGTCGCCCAGGATAGTGCTCAATTCTGTTCGTCTGTCCGGTGGAGGGCCTATTCTGATGGGCGCCCGATCAACATCGAAACGGCGTCAACTCATGATCACACACCTTGTGTTGATCATCGATCGGCGTATTTCCAAGCGCAGGGGGACGGTGCATGGTGCAGCTCGCGGTGCTGCTGCTCGTGGTGGCACTGGCCGGTGCGGCAGCCGTCGTACTGGCCCGCCGCCGACGGAGCCTGGACGCCCAGGCCGTGGCCAAGGCCCTGGCCACGGCCGCCGAACGGCTCGCCGCCGGCAAGGCCCCGCAGGCCCGGCGCCGCTACGCGCGCCTCGCCCAACGGCTCGCCGCCGGCCCCGAGGAACTGCGCCCGCAACGCGGCCTCGCCCTGCTCGGCCAGGCCGAGGCCACCGTCCCCACCGGCGACCAGCAGGCCACCCTGGCCCTGCACCGCGAGGCCTTCCCGCTGCTCGCCGACCCGGCCCGGCAGCTGCCCCGGTGGAGCCTGCACCGCCTCGCCGAGGAGCGGATATCCACCCCCGACGGCGACCTCGGGCCGCTGCTCGCCTTCCTCCAGGCCACCGCCGACGGCGCCGAACCCGGCGAGGAGGCCGCGGCCGCCGCCCGCGCCACGGACTGGCTCCAGCGGCTCTGCGGCGAGGGCTCCCCAGAGCAGCGCGAGCGCGCCACCACCCGGTCGCTGGCCGCACTGCCCGGCCGGGACTGGCCGGTCCTGGCCCGGGCCGCCCTGCTGCGCGGCACCGACCGCGCCGCCGAGGCCGAGACCCTGCTCGCCGCGGCCGCACCCGGCGGCAGCGGCGAACTCTGGTTCCGCTGGGGCGCCCAGCTGTTCACCCTGCACCGGGACGAACCCGCCGTCGCCGCCTTCGACGAGGCGCTGCGCCGCGGCCCCGGCGAGCCCTCCCCGTGGGGGCGCGGCCCGGCGCTGCGCACCGAGAGCCTGCTCTTCCGGGGCCTGGCCCGGCAGCGGCTCGGCGCCACCGACGCCGCCTGGTCCGACCTCGCGGCCGCCGCCACCGAGACCCCCGGCGACCCCCGCCCCCGCTACGCCCTCGGCCGACTCGCCCTGCTGCTCGGCGCCGACGAGCAGGCCCGGGACCAGTTCACCGCCGCCCTGACCGTCCAACCCTCCTTCGCCCCGGCCCGGTTCGGCCTCGCCCTGGTGCACGAGCGGGCCGCGCGCCCCGCCGAGGCGGCCGCCGACTACCGCACCGGCCTCGGCCTCGCCCCCGACTGGCGCCCCGCCCGGGTCCGGCTCGGCGCGGCCCTGCTCGCCGCCGGGCAGGCCGCCGAGGCCGCGCCCGTCCTCGGCGCCGAGGCCGACGTCGAACCGGACTCCCGCTGGGCCCGGATCGCCGCCTTCCACCACGGTCTGGCCCTCGCCCGCACCGACGACCCGGCCGGCGCCCTGGCCCGCTGGGAGCCGCTGCACGACGAGGACCTGCGCGAACGGCAGGCCCTGGCCCGTGACCGGCTCGCCCGCACCCGGCTGGCCGACGACCCGGTGGCCGCCCGGGAGCTCTGGCAGCAGGCCGCCGCCGACCACCCGGCCGCCCCCGGTTACCGGGCCGCGCTGCGCGAGGCCGCCCTGCGCGAGGCCGCGCACCTCCTGGTCACCGGCCGCGACCGGCCCGAACCGCGCGAGCGGGCCGTCGCCGCCCTCGACCTCGCCGACACCCTGCCCGGCTCCGTCACCCACCGGCAGGCCCGGCTGCGCGCCGCCCTCGCCCTGGCCGCAGGCTCCACCGAACCGCTGGGCACCCTGCTCGACGCCGCCACCGGGCCGCGCGACCGCTACCACCTGGCCGCCGCCGCCCTGCTGACCGGCCGTCCGGTCCAGACCATCGCCCTGCTCGCCCCGCTCGCCCCCGACCCGGCCGGCGACCCGGGCCTCGCCCGGCTGCGGGCGCTGCTCGCCGAACGGGCCGGCAACTGGGCCGCCGCACTGGACTGGTACCGCCACTTCCTGACCGCCGGCCAGGCCCCCGAACCGCCGCAGCCCCCGCCCGCGACGGCCGACTGCGCCGTCTGCCCCGCCCCCGCCACCGGCGTCTGCGCCGGCTGCGGCCGGGAGGCCTGCGCCGCCCACCTGCACCGCCCCGCCGACGCCGCCTCGCCACGCTGCGTACGCTGCACCGGCCCCGCGCTGCGCGCCGTCCTGGACTGCGCCCGCCGGGCCGGGGTGCCCGAGCAGGCCGAACCCGTCCTCGCCGCCTGGGCGCAGGCCCTCGGCGACAGCCCCGCCGCCGCGCCCGTACGGCTGGACCTCGCCCTGCTGCGGGCCGAACTCGGCCGACTGGACGAGGCGTTGGCCGACCTGCCGGCGGACGCCGACGCCGCGCGCGGCGCCGTCCTGATCCGCCGGGCCGGCGCCGCCCTCGACGCCGGCGAGCCCGGACGCGCGGCCGGCGACCTGCGCCAGGCCCTCACCCTCGCCCCGGGCCGGCCGCAGGCCGCCGCCGCGCTCGTCCTGCTCGCCGAGCACGAGGCCCACCAGCACGCCGTCGAGGGCCGCCACCGCGAGGCCTGGGACGGCTACCACGCCCTGCTGCTCAAGGACCCGGCCCACCCCCGGCTGCTGCACGCGCTCGGCCTGGCCGGCTATCGGCTCGCGGTCTCCCTCCAGGCGGGCCCGGAAATCTCGGAAACCTCGGAAGGCCCGGACGAGCGGATCTGGACCTGGACGCTCGGCTGCCTGGTCGCCGCCCTGCACCAGCCCGACCTGTGGGCGGAGTCCGCCCGGATCACCGGCCGCCCGGCCGAACCGCAGCGGATGTCCACCGCCCGCAGCGCGCTCACCGACCGCCTCCGCGAGGACCTGCGCGCCCTGGACCGGGCCGCCGGCCGCACCGGCGACGAGGTCACCGCCTGGACCCTGCGCCTCGGCATGGAGGCGCACAGCGCCGACGCCTTCGCCCAGGAGGACGTCCGGATCACCCTGCCCGGCCGCCCCGCCCGGCGCCTCGCCCTCGGCCCCGCGCTCGACCGGCTGCTCCGCCAGGAGCCCGAACTCGCCGCCTGGGCAGCCGGGTTCGACGAGGCCGTACGGGCCTGGCGGCGACCGGAAACCCCCGACGGGCACCCGCTGACCAGGGCCCTCGGCCTGTTCGGCGACCTCGGCCCGCAGCGCTACCTGCTCCTCCAGGGCCGCCAGGCAGCCGCCGTCGGCGCCCTGGACGCGGTGCCCGAGGCCGAACGCGGAACGGGCTGGCGGGACCTGCTCGGCGAGAGCCTGGTCAGCGAGGCCCGCGAGCACCACCGCAACCAGGACTGGCGCGAGGCCCTGGACTGCCTCACCCGCGCCCGGGCCGTGCCCGGCGCCGTCCTGCCCGCCGACGCGCCCGCGATCGCCGCCGAGTGCGGCGTCCGGGCCGCCCGCGCCCTGCTCAAGAGCAGCGACGACGACCAGGCGGGCGCCACCGAACTCCTGGAGAAGGCCCTCGCGCTGGCCCCCGACCACCCCGAGGTGCGCGGCGACCTCGGGGCCACCTACGCCCAGTGGGCCCGCAAGATCAACAACGAGGCCAAGGACTACCCCCGCGCCCTGGTCCTGCTGCGCAAGAGCATGGAACTCGCCCCCGGCGACCCGACCGCCGTCCACTTCCTGGAGGCCGCCCTCGGCAACCGGGCCGGCCAGCTCAGCCGCCCCGACGCCCCCGAAGCGGAACTGGAGGAGGCCGCCGACGCGTGGCGGGAGTTGATCACGCTCAACCCCGACCCGGACCACCGGCTCGGCCTCGCCTTCGTCCTGCGCCACCTCTCCCGCATCGCCGCCTTCGCGGACCACCGAGCCCTCGCCGTCGCCCGGATGTCGGAAGCCCTGCGCGCCGACCCGGAATGGGACGGCGACACCGAGGAGGAGGCCCCGCGCCGGGTCGCCGTGATGCTGGCCAACCACATGCTGGACAACCTCCAGGACAGCCCGTTCACCACCCAGGCCGCCATGCTCCAGAAGGCCAGGTCCTACGACGACTCGGCCGAGATCCGCCGCCTGATGGTCAGCGTCTGGCGCGGCGAGGCCATCGGCCACTACGAGGCCCACCGCTACCGCGACGCGATCCGGCTGCTGGAGGAGGCGCTCGCGCTGTCCCGCACCCCGGAGGACGTCGCCAAGCTGTACGTCGAACTCAGCGTCGTCTACAGCTCCTACGCCGTCGGCCAGGCCAACCTGCGCCAGTTCCGGGAGGCCCGCTCGCTGATCGGCAAGGCCGTCGAGTACAACCCGGACGACCGCGACCTGCGCGCCCTGCAACGGAGGATCGGCGCACTGCGCTGACGGCAACCGCGGAGCCGCCGCCGTCGTCGTAGCCCATACGTCCATCCCTGAGCCGCAGCCGCAGCCAATCCCGAGCCGCAGTCAATCCACGAGCCACAGCCAATCTCTGAGCCACAGCCAATCCCTGAGCAACCGTCAGCCGTGAGGAGAGAAGCCGCCCGCCATGCCACTGCACGAACCGTCGCCGTACGAGGTCCTGGGCGTTGCGCTCACGGCCGGCGTGCGCGAGATCAACCTCGCCGTCGGCCCGGCGATGAAGGCCGGCCGCTACACCCGTCAGCAGATCCAGGACGCCGCCGCCCTGCTGCGCAACCCCGACCGGCGGCTGGAGCTGGACCTCCAGCGCCCCCTGCCGCCGGAGCCGGTCGACCAGGCCGCCGACCTGCTGGCGCCCGCCCTCGCCGAACCGCTGCTGGTCGTCGAACGCCCGCCGCTGCCGCCCGCCGCCGCCCTCCTGGTGCTGCACCGGGCCGAGGCGGCGGCCGACTTCGCCGAACCCGCCCCCGGCGGCGCCGACCCCGAACCGCCCGTCCCCGCCCGCTACGCGGCCGACCTGTCCGTGCTGCCGCAGATCGAGGTACCCGAATGACCGAAACGCCGACCGCTCCCGCGCCCGACGGCCACCGGCCGCTGGACGTCCCGCAGCGCGCCCTGGAGGTCGACCTCGACCAGGCGTTCAGCCAACTGCTGTTCCGGGCCTCCCTCCTGCAGCGCCTGCGGGCCGAGGAGGCGCAGACCGCCCGGGCCACCCAGCGGGACCTGCTGGGCATCCTGGTCGAGGTGGACGACGCCCTCGCCGCGCTCGGCCTGGACCGGGAGCTGGTGCTGCTCGGACGCGGTACCGGGATCGAGGCCACCCGCCGGCGGCTGCTCGGCCGGCTCGCCAAGGCCGGGGTGCGCCCGATGCGGCTGGAGGGGCTGGCGGCGGACCCGGCGCTGACCGAGATCGTCGGCACCGAGCCGCGTCCCGGGGTGGCGCCGGAGACGGTCGTCCGGACGGTGGTCACCGGGTTCTTCTGGGAGGAGGAGGTGCTGCGCCGCGCCCAGGTCGTCGTCGCCGCGGTGCCCGAGCCCGCCCCGGTGGGGGAGCCGGTCCTCGCGGAGGACGTCGAGCGGGCCCTGGAGCCCGTACCGGAGGGGGCCGCGGCGCCGGACCTTGAGCCCACGGAAGCCGGGGGCGACGACACCGGGCCCACGGAGGCCGAGGGCGAGGACGGCGGCGCCGAACCCGCCGCCGCGCCGGTGGACCCCGCCGCCCGGGCCACGGCGGCCCCGCCCCGGGCCCGCCGGAAGGGAACGGCCGCGGGCGGCCGGCGCAAGCGAAAGAAGTAGCCAGGACCACGAGGGGCAAGAGGGGAACGACATGTACCGCACACTCGGCATCGACCTGGGCACCACCAACTCGGTGGTGGCCCACCTGCGCCGGGGCGAGCCGGAGATCATCTTCAACCGGCAGAACCAGGAGGCCACGCCCTCCGTGGTCGGCAGCGGCCGCAAGGGCGAACTGCTGGTCGGCTCCACGGCGCGCAGCCGGGTCGCCATCGACGGCGTCAACGTGATCCGCTCGGTCAAGCGCTTCATGGGCCGCAAGTTCAAGGACCCGCAGGTCCAGGCGGCCCTCAAGGAGGTCGACTACAAGGTCACGGCCGGCACCGACGGCGACGTCAACGTCTGGTTCAACGGCCGCTCCTACACCCCGATCGAGATCTCCGCGATCATCCTGCACCGCCTCAAGGAGGACGCCGAGCAGCGCTTCGGCGAGCCCTTCCACCGGGCTGTCATCACCGTCCCCGCGTACTTCGGCGAACGGCAGGTCGCCGCCACCCAGGAGGCGGGCCGGATGGCCGGCCTGCACGTGCTGCGGATCATCAACGAGCCGACCGCCGCCGCGCTCGCCTACGGGATCACCTCCGAGGCCGGCGACGAGGGCCGGACCGTCCTGGTCTACGACCTCGGCGGCGGCACCTTCGACATCTCCATCCTGCTGCTGGTGCCCGGCTCGGTCTCGGTGCTCGGCATCGAGGGCGACAACCTGCTCGGCGGCGACGACTTCGACCGGGCCATCACCACCGCACTGCTGGAGGACATCCGCGAGGAGTACGGCGCGGACTACCAGCCCGACCTGCGGGACCGTCCCAAGATCGCCTCCACGGCCGAGACCATCAAGATCGAGCTCTCCCACCAGGAGGCCTCCGAGGTGATCCTGCCCGGCCTCGGCGCCGGCCAGCTGGTGCTGGAGACGGAGTTCGAACGGGCCCGCTTCGAGGAGCTGATCGAGGCCCAGATCGAGCGCACCATCGAGCTGACCCACAAGGCCATCATGCAGGCCAACCTCACCGTCGGGGACATCGACGAGGTGGTGTTGGTCGGCGGCTCCACGGCGATCCCGCTGGTGGCCCGGCGGCTCGGCGAGGTCTTCGGGCCGCGCCGGATCCGGCGCGGCGTCAATCCGATGCAGTGCGTGGCGCTCGGCGCGGCCGTGCAGTCCGCGCTGGTCGGCGAGGTGGAGTGCCCCGAGTGCCGGGCCCCCGGCGACCTCTCCGCCTCCAACTGCGCCAACTGCGCCACCACGCTGCTCGGCGGGCCCCGGGTCTCCTGCGCCGGCTGCCACCTCCCGGTCGACGCCGAGGCCGCCGCCTGCCCCAAGTGCGGCCAGGAGCTGGGCGGTTCGGCCGCCGGTGCGGCCATCCCGGCGCAGTCCCAGGCGGCCACCGCCGTGCGCAGCGACAACTGCCCGCGCTGCGGCACCCCCGCCGCCCCCGGCGTCACCGCCTGCGAACTGTGCGGCGAGGCGCTCAACTCCGCCGCACCCGGGCAGACCAGGGTCGCCTCGACCGCCGCCGAGGACGTCGGCCTGCGCTGCGCCGCCTGCGGCGTGGTCAACCCGCCGGGCAGCGAGGCCTGCCAGGGCTGCGGCGAGCTGATGCAGGTCACCAACCCGTTCGACATCACCCCGAAGAACCTCGGTATCGAGCTCAACGACGGCCGACTGGCCGTCATCATCCCCAAGAACACCAGTTACCCGACCAGTTCGCCGGTCAGCCGCGAGTTCGTGGTCTCCGGCAGCGGCCGCCAGCGGCTGGAGATCGCGGTCTACGAGGGCGAGCACGAGATCGCCCAGCAGAACGAGCTGATCGGCCACCTGACCCTGCGGCTGCCCGCCGGGCTCGGCGGCCGCACCCCGGTGGAGGTGTCCTTCGGCCTCGACCGGGACCGCACCATCACCCTGTCGGTGCGGATCCAGGGCGGCGGCGAGAAGACCGTCAAGCTGGAGCGCGTCACCCTCGACCCCGAGCTCAAGGTCCAGGTCGAGGAGCAGCAGCGGCAGATCGAGACCTTCACCGACCGTTGGGGCGGCGAGCTCACCGAGGCCGAGATGCGCGAGGCGCAGCGCCTCATGGACAGCCTGGACGACCTGGCCGCCGGCCAGACCCGCGGCCAGTCGGTGGACGAGGCGCTGGAGCGGGCCCAGCGCCAGCTGAAGGCCCAGCGCTGGGTGCGCGGCTCGGAGGCGTACCTCAGCCTGTTCATCCACTACTGCGAGAAGCACCTCGACCCGAGCGACCTCGACCGGCTGCGCTCGGTGGCCGCCGACCTGCGGCTGCGCCGCGAGGCGGCCGACTGGGAGGGCGCCATGCGCGCCGCCCAGCGGGCCGACGAACTGTGCGACTCGCTCGGGCACACCTTCCGGATGCTCACCATGTGCAACGTCTACGTCAACCAGAACATGGTCTCGCCGGCGCTGGCCCAGCGGATCATGGCCGAGCTGCGCGGGCTGGACGAGGCGGTGGAGTCGGCCAACATGGAGGCCGCCAACCAGCACAGCTCGGCGCTGCTGGCGCTGTACGCGCAGGCGCAGCGGGAGCTGGGCAGCGAGCCGCTCGCGGAGTCGCTCGGTCCGGTCCGTCCGGAGGAGGCCGGTCCGCGATGAACTCCGACGTGACTCCGCCCGACGTGACTCCGTCCGAGGTGCCACCGTTCGAGGTGTACCCGTCCGAGGTGTCCCCGGCCGACGTGCACCCGATCGGCGGGCAGGTCGCCGAGGTTCCGCCGATCGAGGTGCGCTGCCCGCAGTGCACCGTCCCGGCGGACCCGCAGGGCCTGCGCTGTCCGTCCTGCCGGGAGGATCTCGGCGTGCTGTTCCGGCTGCGTTACGCCGCTCGGATCGACTACAACCGGGCGCTGGACGCGCTGGCGGCAGGTGACAGGGCGTTCGCGCTCGGACTGCTGCACCGCGCGGTGGCGGCCGAACCGGGGCTCGAACCGGCCCGGGACCTGCTGGAATGGGTGAGCGCGTCCGGGTCCGTGCGGCCGGTGCCGGGGGAGCGGGAGGGCGACACGCCCTCTGAGTGACCAATTCGGCCGTTCCCGGCCTGCCATCGAGTTCGATCGGTGCGAGTGTGTTCGTCACATGGATGTTCGCTGCCCTCACAAGGAGTGACGCAATGCGTATTCGTACCACCCTCGCCGCCACCGCACTCGCCGCTGTGGCCGTTCTGGCCGGTGCCGGCACCGCCTCCGCGGGCGACGCGACCGCGAACGGTGTCGCGTTCGGTTCCCCCGGTGTGCTCTCCGGCAACCAGATCCAGATCCCGATCAACCTCGAGGCCAACGTCTGCGGCAACTCGATCGGCATCATCAGCATCCTCAACCCGGCCTTCGGTAACACCTGCATCAACGGCTGACCCGACTGCTGGGGCCGTCCGTCGAACCCGACGGACGGCCCCAGCATCGTGTCCGCACCCCCGTTCGGGGGTGGTGGCGCGGGCGCGAGGCGGAGAGCATGGGGGCCGACCCGCACGCGCCCACCCAGGAGTCAGAACGTGCCGACCACGCCGACCCCGCGCAGCTACGCCTCCGGCACCTCGGACGTGCCGCTGCTCGGCGACACCATCGGGGAGAACCTCGACCGCGCGGTGCGCGCCTACCCCGCACGGGACGCCCTGGTCGACCGGGCCACCGCCCGCCGCTGGACGTACGCCGAACTCGCCGCCGACGTCGACGCGTTGGCCCTCGGCCTGCTCGACCTCGGCATTGCCAAGGGCGACCGGGTCGGCATCTGGGCGCCCAACTGCGCCGAGTGGACGCTCACCCAGTACGCCACCGCCAAGCTCGGCGCGATCCTGGTCACCATCAACCCGGCCTACCGCTCACACGAGTTGGAGTACGTGCTGAACCAGGCCGGGATCCGCCTGCTGGTCGCGGCCGAGCGCTTCAAGACCTCCGACTACGCCGGAATGATCGAGGAAGTACGGCCCCAGTGCCCGGAGTTGGAGCGGATGGTGCTGATCGGCAGCCCCGGCTGGGACACCCTGCTCGCCGCCGGGCGCCGCGCCGACCCCGGCCTTCTCGCGCAGCGGCAGCGGGAGTTGACGCCGGACGACCCGATCAACATCCAGTACACCTCCGGGACCACCGGCTTCCCCAAGGGTGCGACCCTGTCCCACCACAACATCCTCAACAACGGCTACTTCGTCGGCGAACTGCTCAACTACACCGAGCAGGACCGGATCTGCGTCCCGGTGCCGTTCTACCACTGCTTCGGCATGGTGATGGCGAACCTCGCGGCCATCTCCCACGGCGCCTGCACGGTGATCCCCGCGCCCTCCTTCGACCCGGGCGCCACCCTGGCCGCCGTCGCCGCCGAGCGCTGCACCTCGCTGTACGGGGTGCCCACCATGTTCATCGCCGAACTCGCCGACCCCGACTTCGCGCGCCACGACCTCACCAGCCTGCGCACCGGCATCATGGCGGGCTCCCCCTGCCCGGCCGAGGTGATGAAGGACGTCATCGGCCGGATGGGCATGGCCGAGGTCGCCATCTGCTACGGCATGACCGAGACCTCGCCCGTCTCCACCCAGACCCGCGCCGACGACACGGTCGACCGCCGGGTCTCCACCGTCGGCCGGGTCGGCCCGCACCTGGAGGTCAAGGTCATCGACCCGGCCACCGGCCGGACCGTCCCGCGCGGCGAGCCCGGTGAACTCTGCACCCGCGGCTACTCCGTCATGCTCGGCTACTGGGGCGAGACCGAGCGCACCGCCGAGGCCGTCGACGCCGCCCGCTGGATGCACACCGGCGACCTCGCCGTCATGGACCGGGACGGCTACCTCGCCATCACCGGCCGGATCAAGGACATGGTCATCCGCGGCGGCGAGAACCTCTACCCGCGCGAGATCGAGGAGTTCCTGTACACCCACCCCGACGTCCTCGACGTCCAGGTCGTCGGCGTGCCCGACGCCCGGTACGGCGAGGAGCTGATGGCGTGGATCCGCATGCGCGCGGGCGCCGAGCCGCTCACCGCCGACACCGTCCGCACCTACTGCGTCGGCCGGCTCGCCCACGTCAAGATCCCGCGGTACGTGCACGTGGTCGAGGAGTTCCCGATGACCGTCACCGGCAAGGTCCGCAAGGTCGAGATGCGCGCCGAGGCCGTGCGCCTGCTCGGCCTCTGACCTGGCCCGCTACCCGGTCCGGGCCCGTCCGCACACGCCGAACGGCCCCGGGCCGGCGGTTCTTC
>NZ_JBHXML010000073.1:0-56818 GCF_042720345.1 Kitasatospora sp. NPDC058478
CCTCGGTCGCGGCCCGGCTTCCGGGTTTCGGGGGCGGTCTGTGGAAGGGCCTACCGCAGGCCCAGCTCCTTGCGGATGACCGCGTACCACTCCTCCGTCATGCTCCGCGCGGTGGCCTCGTCGAAGACGTTCGCGTCGTACTTGAGGAAGACCTTGAACCCCTCGCCGTCCCGGTAGGACTCGGCGGACAGGACGTACTCCCCGGCGTAGGGCAGGTCGTCGAACAGCCGCAGGTCCAACTCGCCGGACGCGGCCGGGGCCGCGTTGGTCAGCAGGTCGGCGCCGTCGAAGTTCTGGAACAGGAAGTTGGTCAGGACCAGCGGTTCGTCGTCCGCGCCCACGGCGCGGGCGATCTCCAGCAGCGGGTAGCCGCCGTGCTCGATGCCGCCGACCACCTTGCGCTGCAGGGACTTCAGCAGCTCGGGGAAGCCGCCGACGGCCGTGCAGCGGATCGGCAGGCAGTTCGCGAACTGGCCGACGACGTCCTGGAACCGCTCCTCGTAGCGGGCAGCCGCCGTCATGCCGAGGACCAGGTCGTCCTGCCCGGTCAGCCGGTGCAGGAACCGCACGTACGTCGCGAACAGCACGGTGGCGACGCTGACCCGGTGCTCGCGCGCCGAGTCCGCCAGCGCGGCGGCCAGCGGCGGCGGCAGCTTGACCGTCTCCACGTCCACCCGGGGCATCCGCTTGGGGTCGTACGGCCGGTCGTAGGGCAGTGCGAGCGCCGGTCGATGACCTGCCAGCTCCCGCAGCCAGTAGTCCCGGTGCTGCCGCGCGCGCGGGCCGGCGAGCAGCGCCTCCTCCCAGGCGACGAAGTCGCCGTAGCTCGTGCGGCTCATACTCCCCCGGCCCTGGTAGGCCTCCTTGAGCGTGCGGATCAGGACCGCCGTGGACGTGCCGTCCAGCAGGATGTGGTGCGCGGTGATCAGCAGCAGGCGCCGCCCCCCTGCGAGGGAGACCAGGTGCGCGCGGAGCAGCGGGCCCGTCGCCAGGTCGAACGGGAGGTTCACCAAGTCCCGCAGCCCGGCCAGTTGGGCGGCGCGCTTGGTGGCCGTGAGGTCGACCCGTTCGAAGGACGGCGCCCGGCCCGGGTCGATGTCCATGAACGGCGCGCCGTCCCGCTCGCCGAAGACGGCGCTCAGCACCGGGTGGATGCCGCTCTGGGCGCGGATCGCCCGCTCCAGGGCGGCTTCGTCCAGGTCGCCGTGGATCTCGAAGAGGAGCGGGAGGTTGTAGGCGGTCGACTCCGGCGAGCGCTGCTGGTCGCGGTA
This sequence comes from Kitasatospora sp. NPDC058478, assembly GCF_042720345.1. NCBI lineage: Bacteria > Bacillati > Actinomycetota > Actinomycetes > Kitasatosporales > Streptomycetaceae > Kitasatospora > Kitasatospora sp. NPDC058478. Next base: position 1,272 of record NZ_JBHXML010000073.1, read on the forward strand.
CATGGTCAGCTGGCCGCACGAGAGGTTCCACCGCTCGCCCGCCGGGCCGGCCTGGGCATCCGCCGTGGCCGTCGCGGCGGCCCCTGCACCGGCGAAGTGGGCGCACAGGCCGTCGACGGTCTCGACGTCGAAGAGCAGGGTGGCCGGGACGTCGTCACCGAACTCCTCGCGCAGGGCGTTGGTGAGCTGGAGGACCAGGATCGAGTCCAGGCCGTAGTGGGTGAGCGGGGCCGCGGTGTCGATCCGCTCGGCCGGGATGCCGAGCACGGCCGCGGCCTTGTCGAGGATGAGCGCGGACAGGTCGGAGCGCGACGACGGCGCGGTGGAGGGGGCGGGGGCGGGGGCGGGGCTCACGGCCGCCGGGGCGGGCGCGGGCTCCGGCCGGGGCGTCGGCACCGCAGTCGGCAGCGCAGTCGGCGCCGCAGCAGGCAGCACAGTCGGCACCGCGGCAGGCGCGACAACTGGCGCCGCAGCAGGCACCGGCCGGGTGACGCCCTTCGGCCTGGTCCCGACCGCCTGCCGGGCCACCCCGTCGCTCTCCGCCGCGATGACCTGCTGCCCCAGCGGCAACGCCTGCGGCAGCGGGAACACCACCGTCCCGAAGCCCTCCCCCGCCAGCACGTCCCGCCAGTTCTCCGGCGACAGCGCCGGCGAGCCCGGGATCCGCAGCGAGCGGTCGTCGAACAGCCACCAGCCTTCCAGCAGCCCGAAGGTGACGTGGCTGAACAGGTCGAAGGCCGACAGCTCGTTCAGCAGCAGCCACCCGCCGGCCCGCATCGCGGCCTTGGCGTTGCGCAGGGTGTTGCGGGTGTCCTTGGTCGCGTGCAGCACGTTGGCGGCGATCACCAGGTCGAACCCGCCCTCGCCGACGTCCTGCCCGGCCAGCGGCCGTTCGATGTTGAGCAGCCGGCAGTCCAGGTAGGGCACGCCCGGCCCGTAGGTGGCGCGGGCGTGGTTGAGGAAGGCCTTGGAGAGGTCCGTGTAGACGTACGTCTCGATGCTCTCCTGGTACGGCTTGAGCGCGGCGAACATCCCGGCGCTGGTGCCGCCGGTGCCGGCGCCGATCTCCAGGATCCGCAGCCGCGCGCCCGGTTCGCGGCGCAGCCGCTCCGACACGACGGCGACGGCGGCGCCGACCATGGCGCGGTTGAACACGTCCGCGACGTGGTTGTTGCGGTAGCAGCCCTCGACCAGCTCCACCGAACCGCGCGGGAACATGACGTCGGTGGGCCTGGTCCGGCCGGTCACGATGTCCGGCAGCGCCCGGAGCATGGCGGAGGCGAGCCGCAGTTCGGCCTTGCGGTCGGCGTCGGCCGACCAGGACTCGCACTGCCGGTCCCACTGCGCGAGCACGGCCTCCGCGAGCACGCCCGCCGTGGACACGGCCTCCGTCGGCCCGGCCGGCACGGTGGCCCGTCGGGCGTGTTCCAGCCAGTCGGCGTACACCGGCAGGATCGCGGTGTGGTCGACGGTCGCCAGCTGGGCCGCCAGGACCTTCGCCAGCCACGGGTCCCGCTCGGTCCGGCGCCACCGCACGACCTCGTCCATCAGGCCGTCCACGCTCTCCGGCGCGAGCAGCAGCTCGCCGCGCACCCGGGAGGGCGTCCGGCCGTGCACGGTGACCTGGGTGGCGCGGTCGAAGTTCGCCAGGGTGTTGTGCTGGTTGGTCTTCACGAAGGCCAGCTGCCGCTGGTCCCCGCCGAGCAGGGCGTCCAGGGCGGCGAGCCCCTCGCGCGGCTCGATCGACACCAGGCCGACCCGGCTCAGCCGTTCCCGGTAGAACTCGGAGGTGACGCTCCCGAGGTTGCCCCACCACCCCCAGTTCATGACCCTGACGGGGGTGTCCCAGTGCTGTCCGAGCGCGTGGGCGTAGGCGTCGCTGAAGGTGCAGCCGGCCGCGTAGTTGCCCTGGCCGGCCGCCGTGGTGAAGGACTGCATCGACGACAGCAGCACGGCGAAGTCCAGGTGCTCGCCGTCGAAGACCTCGGCCATCGCCGTCGTGACGTCGACCTTGGCCGTCAGCCCCGCGCGCAGGGTGGCCTCGTCCATCCGGGCGAAGGTGCTGTCCCGCAGGACGAGCGCGGCCTGCACGACCCCGTCGATCCGCGGGTGGCGCTCCTTGACCTCGCCGACGGCCCGGCGCAGCGCGGCCGGGTCCCCGGCGTCGGCGCTGAGGTAGCGGACGGTGCCGCGCCCCTGGACGGAGCGGAGCCGTTCCTCGATGGCCGCGTCGGGTGCGCTGCGGCCGATCCAGGTGACGTGTGCGCCGTACTGCCGCACCACGTGCTGGGTCCAGGCGGTGCCCAGGCCGCCGGCGCCGCCGATCACCACGTAGACGCCGCCCTCGCGGTAGACCGGTCGCGCGGGCGCCTCGCACGGCGCCCAGTGCCGGGCCAGCCACTGGCCGGCCCGTCGGACCCAGGCGTCCTCGGACGAGCGGGCGGGCAGGGCGGTGAGGTCGGCGGGCCAGTCGGGGCCGTCGAGGTCGACGCGCCGGACGCTCCACTGCTCGTACTCGCGCCCCAGGGAGCCGAACAGGCCGTGCAGCCCGGCGTGCGCCGGCTGGACGGGGTCGTCGGCGTGGGTGGCGAGCGCGCGGGTGGTGATCAGCGTGATCCCCAGCGGCCGGGCGTCGTACCCGGCTCCGATCAGCGCCTTGATCAGGCGGAACGCGGCGACGACGCCGTCGTTCTGGGCGGCCGTGTACCCGGCGGCGTCGACGGGGTCGAGCTTGGGCTCGGGCGCCGTCCAGACCAGGTGGTCGACCGGTCCGAGGTCGCGCAGTGCGGCGGTCACCTCCTCGACGGAGGCGGACGGCGGCAGCGGCCAGGTCAGCGCGCCGTCGAGCGGTGCCGGTCCGCCGACGACCAGGACCCGGTCGGTACGGGCGGGCACAGGCGCTTCGGTCGCGGTGGTCGGGTCCCAGACGGGCGCGTACAGCGCGGGCTCGCTGCGGACGGTGCGGCGCGAGGTGTAGCCGGTCAGCCGCACGCAGACCGCGCCGTCGGCGTCGACCAGGTCGATGTCGAGCTTGTCGAGCGGCCCGGCGGCGCCGCCGCGCACCACGGCCCACATCGCCGCCCGGCACGGGGCGAACAGGTCGAGCCGGTCCAGGGCGAACGGCACGGCGGTGTCCCGCATGCCGGTGAGGTGCGGCGCGACGGCCGCCTGGATCGCCGAGTCCAGCATCGCGGGCGCCAGCGGTCCGGGCTCCGCCGAGTCGGGCAGGACCAGTTCGGCGAGGACGAGACCGGAGCCGACGTGCGCCTGCCGGATCGCCCGCAGGCTCGGGCCGTGGTCGATGCCCATCGCCACCAGGGCCTCGTGGATCCGCTCACCGGACACGCTCTCCCGGCAGTCCGCGCGCAGCGCGGCGAGGTCGACCGGTGCCGGGCGCGAGGCGTCGGACGGCGCGATGCCGCCCTCGCAGCACACGGTGGAGCCGGTGCCGATCTCGAACCGGTGCCCGCCCTGCTCGCTCGCGCGGACCTCGACCCGGACGTCGACCGGGGTGTCCGCGACCTCCAGCGGCTGCACCCACGTGACGTTGCGCATCCGCACCCGGGTGGCGCCCAGCGCCTTGCGGGCGAGTTCGAGGTAGGCGACCGCGGGCAGGAGGTGGCGGCCCTGCACCACGTGGTCGCGCAGCAGGCCGTCCGTGCGGGTCAGCGTGACGTTGTTGCCGTCACCGCTGATGCCACTGTCACTGCTGCCGCCGGTCGGGGCCCAGTGGCGGTCCCGGGCGAACGGGTAGGTCGGCAGCGGGATGCGTCGGCCCTCGGCCGGAGCCCGGTCGTCGTCGGGCAGCCGCGCCGGGGCGGTGCCGTCCAGCACCTGGATCAGCTCGTCGCGGTCGCGGACCACGCAGGCGAAGCGGTGGGCGAAGCGCTGCCGGCCGACGGCCAGGGTGTAGGCGAGGTCGCCGAGGTCGATCGACGCGTGGGCGCGGACGTGGAGCGCCAATCGGCGCCGCTGTTCGAGGAGTTGCTCCTCCGTCCGCGCCGAGAGGACCACCACGTGGTCCGTCCGCGGCGCGGCGGCGGTGCGTGCGGCGGTGTTCGCGACGGCCGGGGCCTCCTCGATCACCAGGTGCGCATTGGTGCCGCTGGCGCCGAAGGAGCTCACCACCCCGCAGCGCGGCACCCCGGCGGGGCTCTCCCAGTCGTGGGTGCGGGTGCTCAGGTAGAACGGGCTCCCCGCCAGCGGGATCGCCTCGTTGGCGGTCTCGAAGTGCAGCGAGGCGGGGATCTTCCGGTGCTTGATCGCCAGCAGCACCTTCAGCACGCCCGCGATGCCCGCCGCGAACTGGGTGTGGCCGATGTTGGTCTTCAGCGAGCCGACCGCGCAGTACTCCGTCCGGTCGGTGCGGGCGCGGAACGCCCGGTTCAGCGCCTGGAACTCGATCGGGTCGCCGAGCTTGGTGCCGGTGCCGTGCGCCTCGACGAGTCCGATCCGCTCCACGTCGACGCCGAACCGCTCGTACACCTCGCCGAGCAGGCTCTCCTGCGACACCGAACTCGGCGCGGTGATCCCGTTGGTGGCGCCGTCCTGGTTGACGCCGCTGGCCTTGATCACGCCGTGGATGTGGTCGCCGTCGGCCAGCGCGTCCGCGAGCCGCTTGAGCACCACGACTCCGACGCCCTCGCCGGGCACGAAGCCGTCGGCGCGGTGGTCGAAGGTGTGGCAGCGGCCGGTCGGCGACAGCATCCCGGCGCGGCCCGCGAGCCGGTACAGCCGCGGCGTGGACTGGAGGAACACCCCGCCCGCCAGCGCCATCGAGGTCTCACCGGACCACAGGTCCTTGCACGCCAGGTCGATCGCCACCAGCGAGCTGGAGCACGACGTGTCGACGGCGATCGCCTGGCCCTTGAGGTCGAGGAAGTACGACACCCGGCTCGGGATGACCGAGGTCATGTTGCCCCACAGGGTCTGCGCCGGCGCCTCCGGATCCAGCAGCCCCTGGTAGTCGCCGGCCCACGCCCCGACGTAGACGCCGCAGCGCGCCCGGCCCATCCGGCCCGCGTAGCCGGCGTCCTCCAGGGCCTTCCAGGACTCTTCGAGCAGCAGCCGCTGCTGCGGGTCCATCACCGCGGCCTCGGTGCCGGAGATGTTGAAGAACATCGCGTCGAACTCGTCGATGCGGTCGAGGAAGCCGCCCCGGGTGCAGGCGCTCAGGCCGTCGAGGTCGAACCGGGTCGCCTCGGTGACCAGGTCGTCGCCGTCGGCCAGGTGCGTCCAGAGTTCGTCCAGCGAGTCGGCGCCGGCGAAGCGGCCGCTCATGCCGATCACCGCGATCGGCCCGCGCTCCACGCTCACGGTGGCGCTGTGCGGCTGCCCGACCGCCACGGGCCGTGCGGGCTGCACGACCGGTGGCGGGGCGCTCTCCCGTGCGTCCGCCGGCTCCGTCGCGCCCTCCGTGTGGACGATGACGCCCCGGTACTCGGCGAGCAGGTGCTCGGCCAGCCGGTCGGCCGTGCTGAAGTCGAAGACCACGCTGGTCGGCAGGTCCAGCGTCAGCGCGCCGTTGAGCTGGTCCACCACGCGGATCGCCAGGATCGAGTCCAGGCCGTAGTCGGCGAACGCCAGCCCGCCCTCGACCTCCTCGACCTCCATCGCCAGCGCGCGGGCGATCTTCTCCCGCACCACGGCGGGCACGATCTCGTCCAATCCCCTGTGTACGACCGCGGGTTGGACGATCGGCGCCGCGACCGGCGCGAGCAGCGGAGCGGGCGCAGGTGCGGCCACGGGTGCAGGTGCGGCCACGGGTGCCGGTTCCTGCCGGGTCAGGTCGCCGATCCAGAACCGCTCCTTGGCGAACGGGTACGTCGGCAGCGACACCACCCGGCGCGGCGCGCCCTGGTGCAGGCGCTCCCAGTCCACCTCGGCGCCGGCCGCCCACAGCGCCGCGAGCTTGGACAGCTTGCCGGACGCGATCCACTGCCGGACCAGCAGTTCCTGGAGGTCGTCGTCACCGGTGATCTCGGCGAGCAGTCCGCCGGATTCCCCGGCGGTGCCCCGGTGCCCCCGGCCGGCCCGCAGGGCGGCCCTCAGCTCCGCCGTCGACGAGACCGCGACCGCGTACCGCTCGGCCATCGCCTCCCGCCCGACCTGGAGCGTGAAGGCCAGGTCGGCGAGGGCGGTGTCCGGGTTGCGGTCGAGGAACCCGGCCAGCCGGTCGACGGACGCGGTGAGCTGGTCGGGAGTCCTCGCGGAGAGGACGACGACGTGTGGGGATTGTTCGACGTGTCGGGCTTGTTCGGCGCCGTTGATCGCGCCGTCGGTGGGCTGCACGGAATACTCCTCGACGATCACGTGCGCGTTCGAGCCACCGGCACCGAAGGAGGACACCGCCGCGATCCGCGGGCCGTCGCAGTGCCACGGGCTCAGTTCGCGCTGGACCCGGAACGGGGTCCGTTCGAAGCTGATGTTCGGGTTGAGCTGTTCGGCGTGCAGGCTCGGTACGAGCTGCCGGTGCTTGAGCTGGAGCAGGACCTTTGTCAGACCGGCCACCCCGGCCGCGGCCTCCAGATGGCCGATGCCGGACTTCACCGAGCCGATCGCGCAGAACTGCCGCTCCACGGTGTCCTGTTCGAAGGCCTTGGTCAGGCCCGTGATCTCGATCGGGTCGCCCAGTTCGGTGCCGGTGCCGTGCGCCTCGACGTAGCCGACCTGCCGGGCGGAGACCCCGGCCTGGTCCAGCGCCCGCCGGACGACATCGGCCTGGGCGACCGGGCTCGGCACGGTGTAACCGGTGGAACGGCCCCCGTGGTTGACGCTGGAGCCCCGGATCACCGCGAGCACGCGGTCTCCGTCGGCCACCGCGCGGGACAGCGGCTTGAGCAGCACGCACCCGACGCCCTCACCGGGCACGAACCCGTGGCCGCCGGTGCCGAAGCTGCGGCAGTGCTGGTCGGGCGAGAGCATCCCGGAGCGGCACAGCTCGACGTAGTCCAGCGGGTGCGCGTAGAGGTTCACGCCGCCGGCGATCGCCACCTCGCAGGCGCCGCGCCGGAGTTGCTCGCAGGCCTCGTGGATCGCGGTCAGCGACGCCGAGCACATGGTGTCGATCGTCAGGCTCGGCCCGCGCAGGTCGAGCAGGTAGGAGGCGCGGGCGCTCAGCGAGGCGAACGACAGGCCGGGCACCACGAGTTCGCCCGAGGGCAGCCGGCCCACCTCGTGCCGGGCGTGGCCGACCTTGGTGACGCCCGCGAACACCCCGACACCGTGGCCGTGGCGCTCGGCGAGGCGCGCCCTCGTGTACCCGGCGTCCTCCAGCACCTCCCACGCCGCCTGCACGAACAGCCGCTCCTGCGGGTCCATGGCGTAGGCGTCGCGCGGGGCGATGCCGAAGAACCGGGGATCGAACGCGGCGAAGTCGTCCAGGAAGCCGCCCCACTTGCTGTAGCTGCGGCCGGTGGCCACCGCCGTGTTGCGGTCCGGCTCGAAGAAGCCGTCCAGCGGCCAGCGGTCCACCTCGCGGACGCAGTCGCGGCCCGCCGTGAGGTTCTCCCAGAACTCGTCCAGGTCGGCGGCGCCCGGGTAGCGGCCGCTCAGCCCGATCACCGCGATCGGGTCGTCGGCGCCGGGCGCCGGCTGGTCGGGGACGGCGGTCGGCTGCGTGATGGTGGCCCGCTGTTCGGCTGCCGCCGCCGGCTGGTCGCCCGTCACCGGCCGGTCGGCCGTGACCGCCTGCTGGTGCGCCGGTTCCCTCCGGAGGCCGGCGAGTTGACCGGCCACGGCCCGCAGGGTCGGGTGCTCGTAGAAGATCGTCGACGAGACCTCGGGGTACGTCCTCACCAGCTCCCGGTTGAGCTGGATGACCATCACCGAGTCCAGGCCGATGTCGACCAGCGGGCGGTCGGGGTCGACCGCGCCCGGGGCGAGCCCGCTGACCTCGGCGAACAGGGCGAGGAGGTGGCCGAGGACGTTCGGATCGGCGCTACGAACGGGAGCCGTCGGAACGGGAGTTGTCGACGCAGGAGTTGTCGACGCAGGAGTTGTCGACGCAGGAGTTGTCGGCGCGGCGGCCGGGGCCGGCGTTCCGGTCGGCACCCGCGCCGGGTCGCCGTGGTGCACCCACACCTGGTCCGCCCCCGCGTTCCAGGCGTCGACCAGCGCCGTGAGCCCGGCTTCCGTGGGCATCGGCGCCAGCCCCCGGTCCTCCCACAGATAGGCCCGGGTCCGCTCGCCGACCTGCATGCCGCCGTCCTCCCACAGCGGCCAGGCGATGGACAGGGTGCGCCCGCGGCGCAGCCCCTCGGCGACCCGCACGTTGCGCACGGCGGCGAACTCGTCGAGGAAGGCGTTGGCGGTCGCGTAGTCGGACTGCCCCGGGTTGCCGGTGATCGCGGCGCCCGAGGAGAAGGTCAGCACGAACTCCAGCGGGCAGTGCCCGGTGGCCCGGTCGAGGTGCACGAGAGCGTCCACCTTGGTCGCGAGGACCTCGTCCCACTGCTCGGCGGTCTTGTCCGCGAGCAGCGAGTCCCGCACCACGCCGGCGGCGTGCACGATGCCGGTGACGGCGCCCGCCTCGGCGATCAGGTGCCGCACCTCCTCCCAGCGGGAGACGTCGGCGCGCACGTACCGCGCGTCCGCACCGGCCTGCCGCAACTCGGCGAGCAGGCGCTCGATCCGGCCGTCCTGCGGCGAGCGACCGGCCAGCACGACGGTCGGCCGCCGGACGTCGGCGGCGATGCGCCGGGCCGTCGAGGCGCCGATCCCGCCGGCCCCGCCGGTGATCAGGTAGACGCCGCCGTCCCGCCAGGGCTTGCCGGAGGCCGTTCCCGTACCCGTGCCCGGGAGTTCGGCCGGGGTCCAGCTGCGCGTGTGCCGGACGCCGTCGCGGTAGAGCACCAGGTCGTCGGCGGCGCGGGCGTTCTCCGCGACGACGGCGGCCAGGTCAGTGCCTTGGACGCCGTCGATGCCGATGACCTGGCCGACGATCCGCGGGTTCTCCTTGGTGACGGTCCGCAGCAGGCCCGCGAGGGCGAGGTCCGCCGTGACGACCTGGACGAGCGTGGTGCCGTCCCGGGCGTCGAGGCCGCGGACGGTCTCCAGCAGCTGCCACGACAGGTCGCGGAACCGGCTCCCCGGCCGCTGCTCGGCCGTGTCGAGGCGGATCGCCTCGGGCACCTCCCCGTCGACCCCGCACAGCACGACGACGTGCCGGTCGTACCGGGCGGTCGCGGCGGCGGGCGTCGGCGTCCAGCAGGCGGTCAGCAGGGTCGTGCCGCTCTCCTGCCGGGTGCCGGGGGCCCAGAAGCGGTCCCGGGCGAACGGATATCCGGGCAGGTGCGCACGCCGGGGCGTGCCGTCGCCGAGCAGCGAACGCCAGTCGACGGCGCCCCCGCCGACCCACCGCCCGATCGGCTCCGGCTCGGCTCCGCGCTCGCCGGTGGCGACGAACGCCCTGAGCGCGTCGACGAGTTCGGCACGGGACGAGACGACCCAGCCGACCCGTTCCGCCATCTCCTCGCGGCCGACCTGGAGGCTCCACGCGAGGGACCGCAGCGAGACCTGCTCCGACTCCGAGGACTCCAGGTGGGCGAGCAGGCCCCGGGCCCGGTCGGTCAGCTGCCGGGCGGTGCGGGCCGACAGCGGCACCGCGACCGGCCCGCCGTCGCCCTCCCCGCCCCGGTCGCCGCGCACGTACTCCTCGACGACCACATGGGCGTTGACGCCGCCGAACCCGAAGCTGCTCACCCCGGCACGCCTCGGCGCGGAGCCGCCGTCACCACTGCGGGGGCGCGGCCAGGCCTCGTTGTCCCGCACGATGTGGAACGGGCCGCCGGCCAGCTCGATGTACGGGTTGACCTCCTGGAGGTGCTGGGTCGCGGGCAGCACGCCGTGCTTGAGCGCGAGCAGCACCTTCAGCAGCCCGGCGATGCCCGCGGCCGACTCCAGGTGGCCGATGTTGGTCTTGACCGAGCCGAGGCCGCACGCCCCGTCGTCGCTGCGGCCCAGCCGGCGGAACGCGGTGCGCAGCGCCCGGACCTCCACCGGATCGCCGAGGGCCGTGCCGGTGCCGTGGGTCTCGATGTAGCCGATGGTGTCCGGGTCGAGGTCGCCGACGGCGGCCGCCACCAGCTCGGCCTGGGCGTCGGCGTTCGGCGCGGTCAGCGAGTTGGCCCGGCCGCCGTGGTTGTACGCGCTGCCCCGGAGCACCCCGAGGATCGCGTCACCGTCGCGCTCCGCCGCCGCCAGCGACTTGAGCACCACCACCCCGACGCCCTCGCCGCGGACGTAGCCGTTCGCGCCCGCGTCGAAGGTCTTGCAGAGGCCGTCCGGGCTGAGCATGCCCGCGCGGTGCGCGCTGACGAAGGTGTCCGTACTGAGCAGCACGTTGACCCCGCCCGCGACGGCCAGGTCGCAGGTGCCGGAGCGGATCGCCTCGATCGCGCGGTGCACCGCCACCAGCGAGCTGGAGCAGGCCGTGTCGATCGGTTCGCTCGGGCCGCGCACGTCGAGCAGGTACGAGATGCGGTTGGCCAGGATCGAGTGGGTGGTGCCGGTCGAGGTGAAGGCGTCCGGTCGCACGCCGAGCGTGGCGAGCAGCGTCGCGTAGTCGTTGCCGGTGACGCCGATGAACACGCCCGTGTTGGTCGGCAGGTCGGCGGGCCGGTACGCGCTGTCCTCCAGCGCCTGCCAGACCGTCTCCAGGACGAGGCGGTGCTGCGGGTCCATCAGTTCGGCCTCGCGCGGCAGGATGCGGAAGAAGCCGGCGTCAAAGGCGTCGACGTCGTCCAGGGCTCCGATCCGTTGGGGGAAGTCCTGGGCCTCGATGGCCTTGCGCTGCTGCTCGTCGTAGCGGTGCAGCGGGAACGCGGTGACGGAGTCCTTGCCCGCCAGCAGGTTCGCCCAGTACTCGTCCAGGTCGCGGGCGCCCGGGAAGCGCCCGGCCGCGCCGATGACGGCGACCGGCCGGCGCGGGTCGGGCCCGGTGCGAACCGGCTCCGGCTCCGGCTGGGGTTGGGGTTGGGGCTGGGGTTCGGCCTTGATCTTGACCTCCGCCTCAGCCTCGGCCTTGATCTTGGCCTCGGCCTTCACCGTGGCACCGTGCTCGTCGACCAGGTGGGCGCCCAGCGCCTCCAGGGTGCTGACGTCGAAGAACACCGCCGGGCTGACCACGACCCCGAACCGTTCGTGGATCTCCTTCGCGAAGGTCACCAGCGAGATGGAGTCGAAGCCGAACGCGTCCAGTCCGGTGCCGGGGTCGAGTTCCTCCGGCTCGAACTTGAGGATCTCGGCGGCGATGGCGCGCAGGACGTCCACGACACCCGACACCGCCGACACCACTGGTACAGCCTGCTCAGCCGGTACGGCCGGCTCCCGCTCTCGGACCGAACGGGCCTGCGGCGCCGGACGATCGCCCGGCGCCACTCCTCCGGTACCGCGCCGCACCCCGGCCAGCTCCCCGACGACCTCGCCCGCGCCCCCGAGCAGCAGGATCCGGTCGTCGCCGAGGACCACGTGCGTGACCGGCGAACCGGCCCGCACCCGGATCTCCGCGACCTGGTTGAGCGCGACCAGGGTCCAGTCCGGCGCCCCGACGCGCTTGGCCTCCCACTGCACGCCCTGGGCGATCGCCGCGAGCACGAACGGCTCGACGGTGACGTTGCGCCGGACGTGGTCCTGCTGGAACGCGGGACTGCCGATGGTCAGCACCGTCCGGCCGTCCGGCGCGCGGAACACGCCCTCGACCGCGCACGAGGCCGGCTTGTAGTCCAGCCCGCCCTCGGCCAGTTCGGCCAGGAACTGCTCCCGGCTGAGGACCTCCCGCAGCCCCGCCGGCTCGACCCGGCCGGAGGGCGCCGTGGCCGCCCCCCGCACGGTGAACTCGACCGCCGCCGTCCCGTCCCCGGTCCGGACGGTGCCGTGGCCGTCGGCGAACTCCGTGACGAGCCGCGTGGTCGTGGACCAGTCGATCGGCCGCAGGACGCGCAGGTCGTGGACCGACGCCTCGGCGGCGAACCCGCTGACCTTCGCGGCGGCCAGCGCGAGGTCCACCACGAAGGTGGGCACGATGGTCGGCGTCTTGGCCAGGCGGTAGCCGTAGTCGAGCAGGTCGGCGAGGTGGACGTCCAGGGCGTAGCGCAGGCCCCGGACGTCGGATTCGTTGCGCCCCAGGAAGGGGTGCAGCCGCTCGCGCAGCGCCAGCGGGGCCAGCACGGACGGCGCGCCGTCGGTCTGCTCGATCCAGCAGCGCACCTTCTCGAACGGGTAGGCGGGCAGCGAAACCCGGCGTGCCGTCGGCAGTTGGTCCCAGTCGACGGTCTTGCCGCCGACCCAGGTGGTGGCGAGGTCGTGCGCGGGCAGCTCCCGCCGCCCGGCCAGGTAGCCGTCGACGGCCGCCAGTGCGGACCGCTGGTCCCCCGCCACGAACGCCCAGCGGTGCGGCAGTTCGTTCTTGCCGACCCGCAGGGTGTACGCGATGTCGGGGAGGTCGGCCTCCCGCGCCCCGGCGAGGTGGTCGCGGAAGACGGCCAGGTAGCGCCCGAGCGCGGCCTCGTTCATCGCCGAGAACACGAACAGCTGCTCGCCGAAGGGCTCTTGGCGTACCGGCCGTTCGGGATACTCCTCAAGGATGATGTGCGAGTTCATGCCGCCGGCGCCGATCGAGGTGATGCCGGCCCGCCGGGGGTGGGTGACCTGGCGGCCGTCCACCTCGGTGACCATCGGCTGCCAGTCGGCGAGCGTCTGCTGCACCTGGAAGGGGGTGTCGGCGAAGTCGATGTCCGGGTTGAGCTCCGTGCTGTGCAGGGACGGCGCCAGCTTGCCGTGCCGCAGTTGGAGCAGCACCTTGGCCAGGCCGATCATGCCGGCCGCCGCGAGCAGGTGCCCCATGTTGGCCTTGACGGAGCCGAGGGCGCAGAACTGGCGGTCCTCGGTGTACTTGCGGAACGCCGACGTCAGGGCGCGGACCTCGATCGGGTCGCCCAGCGCGGTGCCCGAGCCGTGTCCCTCGACGTAGCCGATCGTCCTCGGGTCGACGCCGGCGTCCTCGATCGCCTTCTGGATCGCGTGCGCCTGCATGCCCGGGTTCGGCACGGTGAAGCCGTTGCGCGTCCCGGCGTTGGACAGGGCGGTGCCCTTGATCACGGCGTACACGTGGTCGCCGTCGCGCTCGGCGTCGACCAGCGGCTTCAGTACGACCGCGCCGACGCCCTCGCCGAGGATGGTGCCGTCCACGCCGTGGCCGAAGCTGCGGATCACGTCGGAGGTGCCGGTGGTGAAGTGCTCCTCCGAGGAGGTGATCAGGTTGTACGGGTGCAGCATCAGGTTGACGCCGCCCGCGACGACCATCCGGCACTCGCCGGCCCGCAGCATCTGCACGGCCTGGTGCACGCACGTCGACGAGGCCGAGCACATGGTGTCCAGGAAGATCGACGGACCGGTCAGGCCGTAGAAGTAGGACAGCATGTTGGGCAGCGTCCCGGTGTAACTGCCGCTCTGCGGCGCGCCCCTGGTCAGGCTGTTCTGGAAGCCGTACAGGTTGTAGTGGTTGCTCATGGTCCCCACGAGCACGCCGACGTCGCCCTGGTAGCGGCGCTGGATGGTCTGCCGCGAGTAGCCGGCGTCCTCCAGCGCCTCCACGCCCGACTGGAGGAACAGCCGCACCTCCGGGGACATCTGCTCGGCCTCGCGCTTGGAGATGCGGAAGTAGCGGGGGTCGAACTTGTCGAGGTCGCGCAGGAACGTCCCGGTCCGGATCACGCTCTTGCCGTGGACGGACCGGTCGCTGTCGTAGATGGCCTCGTGGCCCCAGCGGTCGGCGGGGACCTCCTCGAAGGTGTGCCGGCCGTTCTCCAGCAGCTCCCACAGCTCGTCCATCGTGTCGGCGCCGGGGTAGCGGCCGGACACTCCGATGATCGCGATGTCGTGCCGGTCGTCGCGCGCGGGTTCACGGACCTCGGTGACGGCGGACGCGGCCGGGGCCTCGGGCTGGACCGCCGGGGCTTCGGGCCGTACGACCGGCTCTTCCAAGGCTTCCGGGGTTTCGGCCTTCCCCGACTCCCCCAGCACCGCCTCCAGCTGCGCCCGCCGGGTCTCCACGAAGTGCGCGGCCACCTCGGCGATGTTCAGGTACTCGAAGAAGATCGTCTTGGACAGCGGCCCGAACACCTTCTCCAGTTGGGCGGTCACCCCGAGGATGCTCAGCGAGTCGATGCCGTACTCGATGAGGTTGGTGGTCGACTCGATGTGCTCCGGGGCGTGCCGCAGGACCTCGGCGACGACCCCCCTGAGCAGTTCCTCGGTGCGCCGCAGCAGGTCACCCTCGCCCGCGCCGCCTGACGGCGCAGCGGTGGCGGACGAGGCGGTGGCCGGGGCCGCGGGGGCCGGTGCCGCCCGGCGTTGCGCGGCCAGGGTGGCCTTGGAGCCGTAGGCGACGACGAGGTGCGCGGGGGCGTCGGCGAGCAGGGCCCGGCCGAAGGCGCGCAGCCCGTCCTCGGTGGGCAGGTCCTCCCAGCCGCGCTCGCGGCGCAGGGAGTCGCGGGTGACCTCGTCCAGCGTCATGCCGCCGTCGGCCCACAGCGGCCAGCTGATCGCGACGGTCCGGCCGCTGCGCTCGCCCGCGTCGACCAGCGTCCGGCGGTGCCGGGCGAAGGCGTCCAGGAAGGCGTTGGCCGCCGAGTAGTCGGACTGCCCCGGGCTGCCGTAGACGCCGGCGACCGAGGAGAAGAGCGCGAAGAAGTCCAGGTCGAGGTGGCGGGTGGCGGCGTCGAGGTTGAGCGTGCCGCGGACCTTCGGCGCCGTCACCAGGCGAACGTCGGCGAGGTCCTTGCGCAGCAGGTACTGGTCGCGCAGCAGGCCTGCCGCGTGCACGACGCCGTCGAGCGACCCGTGCTCGCGCACGATCGTGTCGACCGCGGCGCGCACGCCTGCGGCGTCGGCGACGTCGACCGGCAGGTAGTGCGCGTCGACCCCGTCCGCGCGCAGGGCGTCCACCGAGCCCGCCGGGGAGCGTCCGCTCAGGACGACCGTCGCCCCCGCGCGGCCCAGGTAGCGGGCGAGGTGCCGGCCGATGCCGCCCAGGCCGCCGGTGACCCAGTAGACGCCGCCGGCCCGCAGCGCGGGCACCTGCGGTCCGGCGTCGAGCCGCGTCTCGACGGGTTCCAGGACCTGCCGGGTGCCGTCGGCGGTGTAGCGGACCTCGGTGTCGGCGGAGTCGTCGGCGCACTCCTCCCGCACGATCCGCGCGAGCTGCTCGGTGGAGGCCGCGTCCAGGCCGGCGACCCGGACGACCCGACCGGAGACGAGCGGGTTCTCCAGGGCGGCGGTGCGGAACAGGCCCGCCAGCGGTGCGTGGAAGTGGGCCGGCACCCGGGCGTCGACCAGGGCCACGAAGCGGTGCCCGGTCCGAGGAGAGGACGCGAGCACCTGCTGGACCTCGGCGAACGCCTGCTCGGTCGCGGCGTCGACGCCGTCGGCCGGGCTCGCCCGGGTGATCTCCGGCAGGGTCAGGGGGTGCGCGGTGCGGGTGGCGCCGCCGTCCGCGTCCAGCGGCCGGTCGGTCCACCGGGTGGTCGCCGTGACGACGCGCGGGCCGGCGTCGGTGGTGCGCTGGGCGAGCCCCCGCAGGCTGGCGCTGATCACGCCGTCGCCGTCGCACAGGTCGATGTCGAAGGTGGTGAGCGCCCCGGAGCCGGCGCTGCGGCGCACCCAGGCCCAGGTCTCGGCCGGGCAGGGCCGGTACACCTGGAGCTCGTCGAGGGTGAAGGGCAGGGTCGGGCCGGCGGCGGCGCCCGTCAGGACCACGGAGGTCTGGAAGGCGGCGTCCAGGACGCTCGGCGGCAGCACGCAGCCGTCGGCGCCGGTGGTCCGGATGCGGGCGATCGCCTCGTCGCGGCCCAGCCGGAGCCCGCGCAGCGCGCGCATGGCCGGGCCGTACTCCAGGCCCTGGGCGCGGAAGGCGGCGTAGACCTCGTCGGTGCTACGGGTGGTGCGGCAGGCGGCGCGCAGGGCGTCCAGGTCCAGCGGTGACGGGTCCGGCAGGGTGACCAGTTCGGCAGAGCCGGTGCTGTGGACCGTCTCATCCTGCCGGAACTCGAACGCGATCGCGTCCCCGCGCGGCGTCAGCGCGAGGTCGACGTCGACGGGTTCGCCGACGACGATCGGCCGCAGCCACGCGAGGTCGCGCAGCCGGACGGCCCCCTCCCGGGCCGCCGCGCGCTCCACCGCGGCCCGCGCCATCTCCAGGTACGCGACCGCGGGCAGCACCCGCCGGCCGCGGACCAGGTGCGAGGCCAGGAAGGGCTCGGCCCCGGTGAACGTGGAGGTGTAGCGCTGCTGCGCCAGGTCGGAGGTGTTGCGGTGGACGAGCGGGTGCAGCAGCGCGGCGCCCGGCGCCTCGGCGGGCGGTGTGACGTACCAGTGCCGGTCCCGGGCGAACGGGTAGGTCGGCAGCCGCACGCGACGCGCCCCGGGATGCCCGGGCCAGTCGGCGCCGCCCCCGTTCGCCCAGTCCTGCGCCGCCGTGACCAGTTCGGTCCCTGCTCCGGCGGGGTTGCGCACCTCGCCGTCCGCGACGGACTCCAGCGCGGCCGCGAGCTGCTCCCGGTCCGAGACCAGGAACACGGTCCTGACCCGCATCGCTTCGCGGCCGACCTGGAGCGTGTGCGCGATGTCGGCCAGCGCCTGGCGCGGCCGCAGCGCGGTCTCCGGTGCCAACAGGTGGTCCCGCAGGCCGGCGGCCAGCACCCGCAGCCGCTCCAGGTTCTTCGCCGACAGCGGGACGGCGTACGGGCCCGCAGGCTCGGTGGCGCGCTCCGCCGGCCCGCCGACGTGCTCCTCCAGCAGCACGTGGGCGTTGGTCCCGCCGAACCCGAACGAACTGACGCCGGCCCGGCGCGGCGCCCCGTCGCCGCCCGGCCACGGCCGGGTGTCGCCGACGATGTAGAACGGGCTGCCGTCCAGGTCGATCAGCTGGTTCCTGGTCCGGAAGTTGACCGTCGCCGGGAGGGTCCCGGCGGCCATCGCGCCGATCACCTTGACCACGCCGGCCACGCCCGCGGCCGATTCCAGGTGGCCGATGTTGGTCTTGATGGAGCCGATGCCGGTGCTGTCCGGCCGCGGTGACGTCCCGTGGGCGTCGTGCAGGCTCTGGAAGGCGCGCTTGAGGCCGACGATCTCGATCGGGTCGCCGACCGGCGTGCCGGGCCCGTGGGCCTCGATGTAGCTCACCGTCTCGGGCGTCACACCGGCGCGGGTGTAGACGTCCTCGATCAGCGCGGCCTGCGCGACCGGGTTGGTGACGGTCAGCGAGTTGGTCTTGCCGCCGTGGTTGGTGCCGACGCCCTTGATCACCGCGTGCACGGGGTCGCCGTCCGCCAGCGCCCTGGCCAGCGGCTTGAGCAGCAGGACGGCGCCGCCCTCGCCCCGGACGAAGCCGTCCGCGTCCTGGTCGAAGGCGTGCGAGCGGCCGGTGGGCGAGAGCATGCTCGCCTTGCTGAACGCCACGAACAGCTTCGGCGACCAGCACAGGTTCACGCCGCCGGCCAGCGCCAGGTCGCAGTCGCCGTTGTGCAGGGCGGCGACGGCCTCGTAGAGCGAGACCAGGGAGCTGGAGCAGGCGGTGTCGTTGGCAATGCTGGGGCCGTGGAAGTCGAAGTAGTAGGACAGCCGGTTGGCGACGATCGAGTAGGCCGTGCCGGTCGGGAAGTAGGCGTCGGTCGGCACGTCGTCGCGTTCGATCAGCTCGGCGTAGTCGCCGTGGCACAGGCCCATGAAGACGCCGGTGCGGCTGCCCGCGAGTTCGCCGGCCCGGTAGCCCGCGTCCTCGATGGCCTTCCAGGCCAGTTCCAGCGCGAACCGCTGCTGCGGGTCCATCGTCTCCGCCTCGCGCGGGGAGATGTTGAAGAAGGCGGCGTCGAAGCGGTCGGCGTCCTCGACGAACCCGGCCCAGACGCTGTACGTCTTCTCCTCGCCGCTGCGCGGATCGCCGAAGTAGCGTTCCTTGGACCAGCGTTCGGCGGGCACCTCGGTGATCAGCGAGCGTCCGGCCGCGAGGTGGTCGAACAGCTCGACCAGGGTGTCGGAGCCGGGGAACCGCAGGGCCAGGCCGATGATCGCGATGTCGTCGGTGCTCATCGGCTCTCCCCCACTCGCTGCACGGCACGGCGGTTGTCCACGGTCGTCCGCAGGTTCAGCGCGGCGCTCGACGCTCCGGTCGGCGCCGTACCGCCGTCCCGCACGAACTGCTGGTGGAGCACGGCGGTCGTCAGCAGGTAGAGGAAGGTCTGGTCCTCCTTGGTGCTGACCTCCTCCACCGGCGAGGTCATGATCTTGTCGACCAGGCGCCGGGTGAACTTCGCGTCCAGGCAGCCGATCCCGGCCAACTCGCGGTCGGACAGCAGCAGTTCCAGGTAGTCCGGGCGACTGTCCTTGAAGGCGGCGCTGCCCGGCGCGCGGTAGGGCTGCTTGGGGCGGCTGGTGGTCCACTCCGGGAGCTCGGCGCGGAACGCCTTCTTCAGGATGGCCTTCTCGACCTGGCCGTCGTCGTAGCGCAGGTTCACCGACGCGGCCGCGCGCACCACCGCGGGGTCCAGGAACGGGCAGCGGTTCTCCACGCTGTGCGCCAGCGCGGCCCGCTCCCCCTGCGTGGACAGCAGGAATCCGGGCAGCAGCGTCTTGTACTCCAGCCACTGCGCCTTGTGCATCGCGGGCATGTCCGGGTAGCCGGGTGTCCCGGCGACGAGGTCGAGCAGGTCGGCGAACGGGTCCATCCGGTCGGCGAGCAGCCGGGCCGCGAACCTCCCGTTCTGGTACCGCATCTCGTGGGAGAACAGGCCCGGCAGCCGTTCCACCGAGAACTGCTGGTACAGGCCGAGCAGATGGGCCTGGTGGGCGGAGCCGAAGTGCTCCAGCTCCGGGTGCAGGCCGGCCAGCCGGGTGCGGCGCTCGCCGTCGGTCAGCTCGTTCCACCGCGCGCGCAGCAGGGTCTCGCGGAACAGCGAGTAGCCGAGGAAGGCCTCGTCGGCACCCTCGCCACTGAGGATGGTCTTGATCCCGGCGTCGCGGACGTGCCGGGACAGCAGGAACATCGGCACGAACGAGGTGCGGAAGGTCGGAACCTCCGCGTGGTACACGGCGGTCGGGAAGTGCTCGGTGATGTCCTCGCTGGTGATCGGGACGGCGGTGTGCAGGGTGCCCAGGTGCTCGGCGACCAGGCGCTGGCTGTCGGACTCGTCGAAGGACTTGTCCTGGAACGCCACCGAGAAGGTGCGGACCTCGTACGGGGAGAGCTGGGTGGCCAGCCTCGTCACGATCGAGGAGTCCAGGCCGCCGCTGAGGTAGACGCCGACCTCGACGTCGGAGCGCAGCCGCAGCTCCACGCTGGTGCGCAGGGTCTGCCGGAGCATGTCGATCGCCTCGGCCTCGGTGCCGTCGAAGCCGGGCACGTCGAAGTCGAGGTCCTCGTAGGGGCGCAGCGAGCGGCGGCCCGCGCTGATGGTCAGCACGGAGCCCATCGGCAGCTGGCGCACGCCCCGGAACGGCGTGCGGTCGGGCAGCGGCGTCCACGCGGCGTAGGTGGTGGCCAGCTCCCTCGGGTCGAACTCGAAGCGGAAGCCGGGGAAGGCGCGGAACGCCTTCATCTCGGACGCGAACAGGAAGTCCCCGCCCGCGTCGGCGTAGAACAGCGGGCGCTTGCCGTAGCGGTCGCGGGCCAGCACCAGGTCACCGGTCGCCGCGTCCCTGATGGCGACCGCGAAGGCGCCGTTGAACCGGGTGAAGCAGTCCGACCCCCACTGGATCCAGGCCTGGAGCACGACCTCGGTGTCGGAGTGGTCGGTGCGGAACGGGCGGCCGAGGCGCTCCAGTTCCGCGCGGAGTTCGATGTGGTTGTAGATCTCGCCGTTGAAGCAGATCCAGTAGCGCCCGGAGGGGTCCGACATGGGTTGCGAGCCACCGGCGAGGTCGACGATGGCCAGCCGCACCGTCCCCATGGCCATGCCGTCGTCGAGGTAGTAGCCCGCCTCGTCCGGCCCGCGGTGGTGGATGTTCGACAGCATCGAGGTGATGACCTCGGCGGTGGCACCGGGGTGCAGCGAGGTCGAGAGGAAACCAGCCAGCCCGCACATGATCCGTCCTTCTACTTCGCGGAGGTCTTCTTGGTGACGAATTCGTCGATCGCGGTGAGCGAGACGAAGACGTTCACGAGGATGTCCTCCGGGGAGATCTCGACGGAGAACTCGGACTCCAGGAACTTCATCATCCTGACGTAGCCGAACGAGTCGATGACCCCCGCCTTGAACAGGTCGGTGTCCGGGGTGATCACGTCGTCGAACTCGAAGAGGAAACGGTCTTCCAGGTACAGCCTGATCGTGTCCGTCGTGGTTGCCATGTGTCACACTCCAGCCCTGATTTTGAACACCATGTGGGTGAGGGCCAGGCCCCCGATTTCGGTGAATTCCGGCTCGGCGTCGCCGTCGAGCAGCCCGCGGACGCTGTCGGTCCAGCGCACCGGGGCGACCAGCTGCTCCGTGAGCATGTGCGTCACCTGTCCCGGCTCGTACGGCCGGCCCGTGACGTTGGAGATGACGGGGGTGTCGGGGTCGGCGAACTCGAACTCCGTCAGGAACTCGGCGAACCGCACCCTGGCCGGCTCCATGTACCGGGAGTGGAAGGGCGCGCTCACCTTGAGCCGTACGAAGCGGATCTCCCGCTTCTCCAGGCAGGCGTGCGCCGCCTCCAGGACCGGCGGGGTGCCCGCGATGACCACCTGCGAGCCGGTGTTGAGGCCGGCGATGTCGACGCCGTCGACGCCGTCCTCCGCGAGGATCTCCAGCAGTCGCTCGGGCGGTGTGTTCATGACGGCGGTCATGCCGCCCTCTGAGGCCGCCGCCATCAGCTCGCCGCGCTTGGCGACCAGCCGCAGCCCCGTCTCGAAGGCGAAGGCCCCGGCCGCGAGCAGCGCGTTGTACTCGCCCAGGCTGTGCCCCAGGTAGACGTCCGCCGCCCGGTCCCCGCGGTGGACCCGCTCGAAGGTCCGCAGCGCGTTGACGACGAACAGCGCCGGCTGGGTGTACTCCGTGCGGCCCAGCAGACCGTCCGGGTCCTCCCTGCACAAGGAGACCAGGTCGTACCCCAGCACGTCCGAGGCGTACTGGACCAGCCCTGGGTACCGTTCGAAGACCTCTGCCCCCATTCCCTTTTCCTGACTTCCCTGACCAGCGAAGATGACTGCCAGCACGACACTCCTTCAACCCACGACGACCTGCTGACCTGCACTGACCTGCCGACCCGCACTGACCTGCCGACCCGTACTGACCTGCTGACCTGCACCGACCTGCGCCGGACGCGCCCCGACCGCGACCGCGGATCTGAGCACGTCCAGGAACGCCCTGCCGCGGCTGCTCATGGCCAGGTCGGGCATCATGGCCGCGCCCAGGGTCGCGGGCGGCAGGTCTCCGACCAGTTCGACCTCGCGGACCCTTCCCCCGTCCAATGTCGTTGCGGTCCGGGCCTGTTGATACATCAAGGCGAACCCGGCGCCGGCGGCCACCAGGCCGCGCAGCGTCTCGATGCTCGTCGTCGTCACCACCCGCGGCATGCGGACGCCCGCGCGGGAGAACATCCGCTCGGCGTGGCGGAGCACGCTCGGGGCGTTCAGGGCGACCAGCGGTCGACCGGCCAACTCGTCCAGGGAGAGCGGCCCGACCAGGCCCAACGGGTCGTCATCCGCCAGCAGGGCGTGCACCGGCAGGTCGACCAGCGGGTGGAACCTGGACTCCCCCGCCAGGAAGTCGTACGTCACCGCCAGTTCGCACCGGCCGTCCCGGAGGAACTCCAACAGCCGGTCGGCGGACGCCTCGTGGAAGTTCAGCTTCAGCGCCCCGTGCCGCTCCCCGGCCAAACGGTGGACCAGCGGCAGCAGGAACGGGGCGATCGGGAAGAAGAACCCGACGTCGAGCTGGCCGGCGGTGTCGCCCGCCAGGGCGTCGCCCTGCGCCTTGAGGCTCCTGGCCTGCCCCAGCAGCGCGCGCGCCTCCCGCAGCAGGTGGCGACCGCTCGGCGTCAGGGAGACCCCACGGGCGTGGTGACGGAGCAGCAGCTGAACACCGAGCTGGCGTTCCAGCCGCATGATGGCCGACGATACCGTCGACTGCGAGGCGCACAGCTTCTCCGCCGCCTCCGAGATGTTGCCGATCTCGGCGGAGACGACGAAGTAGCGCAATTGAGTGAGACTGAATCCCAAGCGATCGGTCATAGCGCGCGGAATCCTTTTCCCGGAATCTGGCCATGCGGATTTTCGGGGTCGGCGGTGCGACCGCCGGAGAAATTCTGAATTCGGTGACGAACCACGGGCGGTCAGCCCGCGGCGGATCCGTGAAAGGCGCGCCGGGGCGCGGTGACCGACCTCGGCACACAGGGTGACGACGGCCCGTGGCGACCACGGCGGGCCGCCCGTGCGGAGCCGGTCACGCCGACGCGTTCCGCTTCGGGCCGTTCGAAGTGTTCGAGCAGTACGGCGAGTTCATACCCGCCGCAGCGTCAACTCGACTTTCTCGGCGCGCCGCCGGGCGATGCGGGCCCGGCAAGCTGCCGGTCCGATCTGCTTGACGCCGACGCGCGCAAATGGCTGGACACCAAGCTATTCCGGTCCAGTACTATCTGCCGGAGGTAGCCCGATCCCGGAATCGTTCCAGGGAACGGGATGACGGGGACATGTGCGATGACCATGGTGACACTTTCCTCAGCTCCGGTCACAGACGAGAAGCTATCGGGCGGGATGTCGCGGTCCAGGCTCATATGACATGAGCAGATCAACTACACAGAGCGCAAAAAAGCGGACAAGTCTCCGATGAGCGTGCCCAGGTCGCCCAGCTGGAAGCGGGCCACGTGTCATACGGTAACTGAAAGGTTACCGGTTAACAAGTTGGAGCATGTGCACGAATGGATGAAACGCAGGCGGTATGGCAGCTGTGGGTACAGAGCCGTCCTGACCTCGACCTTTCGTCGATGGAGATCATCGGCGGCCTCCGACACGCCCACGCGATGCTGGAGTTCCTCCTTGAACCGGTGTTCGAATCGGCAGCCGTCAGCTCATCGGAGTTCGACGTGCTCTACCACCTCCGCCACTCGACCGAGCCGACGATCGCACGCCGCCTCGCCGCCTCGATGGGGCGGTCGCCGGCCGCGCTGAGCAAGGCGCTGGCCAAGCTGGAACGACGCGCCCTCGTGGTCCGGACGGTCAACCCCGCGGACCGGCGCGCGGCACTGGTCTTCATCACCGACGCGGGCGCGGCCGCCGTCGACGACGTCATGCCCAAGCGCCTGGCCATCGAGCAGCAGGTCCTCGGGGCACTCAGCGACAAACAGAGCGCGCAGGTCCGGATCGCCCTGCGATGTCTCGCCGAAGCCGTCGAGGCCCAGGCCCTGCGCGGTCGGCCCACCGACCCGGAGGCCCCCGTCACCACCCCGGCCTGGACTCCGCCGCGTTCACCGTCACGCGAGTCCCCGTCCCGCCCCCCGCGGGCGCCCCGGCGGCAGCTCGCCAACGCCAAGCATCCCCGGAGCGGCTACCCGACGGAGCTTTGAGCGGCGCAGCGCCGGCGACCCAACTCAGCCGACAACACTTGAACTTCGGGCCCGGCGGCGATCGCGATCCTCGACGCCGAAGCGGCGCCCGGCGGCCGCCGGCTCATGCAGAACAGCCCACCAGCAGAGCTGGCGGGCTGTCGGACAGGATCGCTGTCGTGCAGGACCGAGGCTAGCGCGGCTTCTTGAAGCCCAGCGTCGTCGCGTCCTTCAGGGTGTAGATGGTGCCGTCCGTGTCCTTGGTGAAGGAGCCGACCTTGGCGGCCGCCGGCGGCGTGTAGCGCTTGGGCAGCTGCTGGTTCTTGATCACGGTGCTCTCCAATGCATCGAGGTCGAAGCCTGGCATGGCGTCACACCATTGAGCCGGTTCCCGCCCGGAGCGTCCACTGGGACAACCCGACTTCGGTCATTACGCGCCGACTTGGCATCCACACGGACGCATCGCAGACGAAATGTTGTTCGGCGGGGTCGGGTGGACATCGGTCACGACCGGGAGAAGTCCGAGCAGGAGTGATCGAAACCAGGTGAGACGCCCCCGAACTCTCCATATCATCACGGTGGATGTGACCTGATCATACCGCCACCGACATGGCGTGATCCGAAAGGATCCGGCGCCGACCGGTTGTGCGCTCCTCCCTCGTCCTCCACGGTTCTAGGGTGAAGCACGGCGCCGGGAGCGGTGCGTGGTGCGGCGTGGTCGAAACACCGGCGGTGCGGATGCCGCCGTGATTCCTGGGGGTGGAGCAGGTGCAGTCACTCAACGACCACCTTGTGGTCTTTCCGGATTCCCCGGGCGGTGCCCGGGCCCACCGTCAGATCGGCAGCGAAGCACTTCAGCTGGTGGCCCACGCCTCCGGGCGGCCCTGGCTGGCCGGCTCGTGGGCACCCGAGGACCTGGTGGTGTCGGCGGCGGGCCCGGTACGCGTGGCGGTGTTCGGCCCCAGCCCGGTCACGCCGGACCGGCTCGGGTCGCTGGTCTCCTCCGTGCGCGTCCTGCCCGACCTGGACGCGCTGGCCCGCGGCCTGCCCGGCAACACCCATGTGGTGGCCTCGATCCACGGACAGGTGCGGTTCCAGGGCACCGTCACCGGGACCCGCTGCGTCTTCACCGCCCGCCTCGGCGACGTCCCGATCGCCGCCGACCGGGCCGACGTGCTGGCCGTCGTGACCGGTGCGGAGCCGGATGAGGACCTGATCGCCACGAGCGTCACCTACGGGATGCTCTTCGCCCCGCTGAGCGAGCGCAGTTGGTGGCGCGGCGTGCACCAGGTGGCTGCGGACTCCTGCCTCGTGCTGCCCGCCGACGGCGCCGCCCGATCGGTGCGCTGGTGGCAACCGCCGGAGCCGCACCTCCCCCTGTCGCAGGGGGCGGCCGGGGTGCGCGAGCGGCTACGGGAGGCGGTGGCCCAGCGGCAACCGCAGCAGGGCAGGCTCTCGGCCGACCTGTCGGGCGGCATGGATTCCACCTCGCTCTGCTTCCTCGCCGCCGAGCACAGCCCCGACCTGCTGACCTTCTGCTGGACCGGCGGCAGCGCGATCAACGACGATCCGCTGTACGCCGGCCGGGCCGCACGCCTGCTGGCCCGCGCCGAACACCTGACCGTGCCGGACACCGACGCCCCACCGGTGTTCTCCCCCCCGTACTGGGCGGTCGACACGGAGGCCCCGCGGGCCGCCACCCGGGGGATGAACGCGATCCGGTTCGGGATCCGGCACCTGGTCGAACACGGCGCCACCCGGCACCTGGCCGGGCACGGGGCGGACGAGCTGTTCACCGGAGGCGCCGCCTACCTGCACACGCTCTTCCGCCGCCACCCGATCACCGCCTGGCGGCAGTTGCGCGCCCACCGGGCGCTGCACTGCTGGCCGCTGCTACCCAGCCTGGCCGGACTGCTGCACGGCAGCGACCTCGGCACGTGGTGGCGGCAGTGCGCCGACGACCTCGCCCGCACCACACCCCTGCCCCGGACTCCCTCCCTCGGCTGGGGCGAGCGGATCCCGGCGACGCCCTGGGCCACCCGGGACGCGATCCGGACCACCAGGACGGTCTTCCGCGCCGTGGCGGAGCAGGTCGCGCCGCTGGCACCGGACCGGGGACAGCACGAGGCCCTGACCGCCCTGCGCAGCGCGGGCCCCGTACTCCGGCTGCTCTGCCGCGAGTACACCGCCGAGGGGCTCCCCCTCGAACTGCCCTACCTGGACGACCGGGTGGTCGAGGCGGTGCTGGAGATCCTCCCCCACGAGCGCTACGACCCCTGGCGCTACAAGCCGGTACTGGCCGCCGCCATGGACGGCCTGGTACCCGAGGTGATCCTGAACCGGACCACCAAGGGCGACTGCGAGGAGCCCGTCGACCGCGCCCTGCGAGAGCACGTACCCGACCTGCTGGACCTGTTCGCGGACTCGCTGCTGGCCCGCCGCGGCCTGATCGACGTCGACCGGATGCGGACCACGCTGATCACCCCGCCGCGCACCGGGGACGTCTGGTCCGCCCAACTGGAGGCGACGATCGGCGCCGAACTGTGGCTGCGCGAGATCGCAGCCCGCCCCACCGTCCCGGCGGCCCTCGCCGGACCCGCCCCCGGCCGCGTCGGCCGGCCGCGCCGCACACCCGAGTCCGAGGAGACGCCGTGACCAGCCCGCCCTGCGCGCTCCAGCCCCGCACCCGGCTGCCCCTGCACCGGCGCCTGCTGCCCCTGACGGCCGTGGCCGTGGCCCGGCCACTGGCCAAACTGCCGCCCCGGCACCTGCGCGCCGTCCTCGGGGCGCTGAGCACCGGGGCCCGTGCGGGCACCGCGGCCCAGGCGTCCGCGGCCCGCACCGCGGTCGTCGCGGTCAGCCTGCGCTGCGCCGTCCACAACTGCCTGCAACGCTCCATCGCCACCGCCGTGCTGTGCCGGTTCAAGGGCGTGTGGCCCACCTGGCAGGCCGGTGTGCGGACGACGCCGTTCGCCGCGCACGCCTGGGTCGAGGCCGAGGGCCGGGTGATCGACGAACCGTACCCCGACGGCTACTTCCGGCCCCTGGTCACCGTCGCCCCCAAGCAGCCCGCGCGTACGGCCTGAACCCCGACCCGACACCACGACCCCGCCCGGAGGGCCCCATGACGCTCCGCCTGACCACCCACACGGTGTCCACCGACACGGACGACGGCGCCGTGCTGCTGAACCAGCGCACCGGGCACTACTGGCAGCTCAACCAGACCGGCGCCTACGCGCTGCAACGCCTCCTGGACGGCTCCACCCTGGACCACGTGGCCGAGGAGTTCTCGGCCCACTTCGGCATCGAACCGGCCCAGGCCCAGCAGGACCTCACGGCGATGACCGGACAACTCCGGTCGTCCGGGCTGGTCGAGGCCGGCTGACCCCCGGGCGACGGGGACGAGACGGAGCCGCACACACGATGCTTCGACAGCTGTGGACCCTGACCCGGGGGCAGCGGCGCCCCCTGGGCGTCGCCCTGCTCCTCACCCTGATCGCAGCCATCGTGGGCGTCGCGCAGCCCCTGGCCGCCAAGGGAGTGGTCGACGCGCTCACCGCGCACCGGCCCCTCCTCCGCCCCGTCACCGTCCTCGTCGTGCTGCTGCTGGCCCAGGCGTCGATCGGTGCCGTCGCCGTCTTCCTGCTGGAGCGCACGGGCGAGCGGTTCGTCCTGGGCATGCGCACCCGGCTGAGCTCGCACCTGCTGCGGGTCCGGCTGCACGCCTTCGACCGCCTGCGCGTCGGCGACCTCATGGCACGCGCCTCGACGGACGTGGTCGTCCTGCGCGAGGCGCTGACGCACGTCTCCGTCCAGATCGCCACCAACCTGTGCGTCGCGCTGGGGAGCGTCGTCGCCATGTTCGTGCTCGATCCCGTCCTGATGCTGCTCGTCCTCGGCGTGCTCCTCGGGTGCGGCATCGTGATCGACCGGCTGTCGGCGGAGGTCGGCCGCTCGTCGACGGAGTTGCAGACCGCCGTCGGCGCGATCTCGGCCGGACTGGAACGAGCCCTCTCGGCCCTACGGACCGTCCGGGCCAACCGCGCCGAACAACGGGAGATCGACCACCTCGACACGCTGGCCCACCGCGCCTACGACGCCGCGCTGCGCGGAGCCCGGCTCACCGCCGTGATCGCCCCCACCGCCCAACTGGCCATCAACGCCGCCTTCGTGCTGGTCCTGCTGGTCGGTGCGGCCCGCATCGACCAAGGGGCCCTCTCGCTCGGCGCCCTCGTGGCGATGCTGCTGTACGCCACCCAGCTCACCGGGCCCGTCACCGAACTGATGGCGGGCATCGCCTCGGTGAACAGGGCCAAGGGCTCCGACGAACGCATCCAGGAGGTCTACGCGCTCCCCACCGAGGACGGCACCGGCGCGACGGCGGCCGTCCGCAGCGCCTCCCGACCGAAACCGGACCAGGGCCCGCCATCGGCGCCCTCGCTGGAGATCCGCGACCTGCGGTTCGGCTACAGCCCCGACGCACCGGTCCTGCGGGGGTTGTCGCTCACCGTTCCCGCGCACGCGCTCGTCGCCCTGGTCGGCCCGTCCGGGGCCGGAAAGTCGACCGCCTTCGCCCTGATCAACCGCTTCTACGAGCCGTGGAGCGGCAGCATCCGCATCGACGGGCGGCCCGCCACGGACCTCGGCCTCGGGGAATGGCGCTCACACCTCGGCTGGGTCGAACAGGACTGCCCGATCCTGCACGGCACCCTGCGGGACAACCTCTGCTACGCCGCCCCGGACGTCACCGACGACCGGCTCTGGGAGGTCCTCGACCTCGTCAACCTCACCGGGAAGGTGCACGGCCTGACGGCGGGCCTCGACACCGAGGTCGGGGAACGCGGGGTGCGCCTGTCCAGCGGCGAACGCCAGCGGATCGCCATCGCCCGCGCGGTGCTGGCCCGCCCCCGCCTGCTGCTGATGGACGAACCGACCGCCCACCTCGACCCCGCCAACGAAGCCGCCCTGACGGTCAACCTGCACAGCCTCCGCAAGGAGTGCGCCCTACTCGTGATCGCCCACCGGATGTCCACCATCGAAGCGGCGGACACCGTCGTCATGCTCTCCGACGGCACGGCCGCCGCCACCGGCACGTACGCCGAGCTCCTCCGCACCGACCCGGGATTCCAGCAGCTCTGCGGACACCGGCGGACCACGGAGCGCGGCTCCGCCACACCGCCGGTCAGCCGGCCCGGCGCGCCAGCCGCTGGGCTCCGGCGATCCAGCGGCCGCGGCGCATGACGGCGACCAGGTCGTAGCCCTCGGAGTCGAGCACGACCAGGTCGGCCTGCTTGCCGGCCTCCAGCGAGCCGATCGAGTCGGCGAGGCCCAGCAGGCGGGCCGGGGTGGCGGACAGCGACTCGACGGTCTGGTTCAGCGTCAGGCCGTCGACGGTGAGCGAACGCTTGAACGCGACGTCCAGGGTGAGCGTGGAACCCGCGATGGAGCTGCCGTCCGGGAGCATCGCGACGCCGTCCTTGACCTCGACCTGGAGCGGACCGAGCGGGTAGAGGCCGTCGCCCATACCGGCCGCGCCCATCGCGTCGGTGATCAGGGCGACCCGGGACGCCCCGGCGGTGCCGTAGGCGAGGTCGAGCACGGACGGGTGCAGGTGCACGCCGTCGTTGATCAGCTCGACGGTGACCCGCTCGTCCTCCAGCAGCGCCACGATCGGGCCCGGGGCGCGGTGGGCGATGCCCGGCATGGCGTTGAAGAGGTGGGTGGCGACGCTCGCGCCGGCGTCGATCGCCTCCAGCGTGGTGGCGTAGTCGGAGTCGGTGTGGCCGACGGCGGCGATCACGCCGAGGTCGGCGAGCATCCGCACCGAGTCCAGGCCGCCGGGCAGTTCGGGGGCCAAGGTCACCATCTTCGCGTGGCCCCGGGCGGCGTCGACCAGCTTGCGCACCAGCGCCGGGTCCGGGTCGCGCAGCAGGTCGGGGCGGTGGGCGCCGCAGCGGTTGTGCGAGATGAACGGGCCCTCGAAGTGGATGCCGGCCAGCACGCCGTCCTCGACCAGCTCGGACAGCACGGACGCCTGGCGGGCGACCTCGTCGATCTCCCCGGTGACGGTGGACGCGACCGTGGTGGTGGTGCCGTGCTCCAGGTGCGTACGGGCGGCGAGCAGGGCCTCCTCGGCGATGCCGGAGGCGTAGGAGGCGCCGCCGCCGCCGTGCACGTGCAGGTCGACGAAGCCGGGCACGACGGTGTACCCGGTCAGGTCGAGGTCGCCGGGCCCGCTCTCGCCTCCGAGGCCGGCGATCCGGTCGCCCTCGACGGCGAGGCGGCCGCCCTCGACGACGCCGCCGGGCAGGACCAGCCGGGCGCCGGCCAGGGACATGCGGTCCGCTGTCACGCGGTCACCTCCGGCGCTGCTCCAGGCAGTCGCAGAACTGAGTGAAGTTGCTTGTTTCATAGCCATGATAGTCAGATTCGAGCGGACGACCAGACCTGCGACCTGTTCGCCGAAATCAGCCCGACCCGGCGCCACCCAGGGGTTTGGCTCCCGACCGGGCTAGAATCGCGTCATGCTCAAAGCTGATCGCGCCACCCGGATCCTCTCGCACGTCACCGAAGCGGGGAGCGCCGATGTGCACGCGCTCGCCGAACTCCTGGACGTCTCGACCGCGACCGTGCGCCGCGATCTCCAGGAGCTCCACGAGCAGGGACTGCTGCACCGCACCCGGGGCGGCGCGGTGACCGGCTCGGTCAACCTCGAACTGCCGCTGCGCCACCGCGGCGAGAAGCAGCGGGAGGAGAAGCGCCGGATCGCCCTGGCGGCGGCCGAACTCGTGCCGGAGGGAGCGGTGGTGGGCCTCAGCGGCGGCACCACCACCAGCGAGCTCGCCCGGGTGCTCGCCGAACGCACCGGCATCACCGTCGTGACCAACGCGGTGAACATCGCCGCCGACCTGATCGTCCGCCCCGAGGTGCGCCTCGTGGTGATCGGCGGCATCGCCCGCACGGCCAGCTACGAACTGGTCGGCCCGGCCGCCGACCGGATGCTCTCGCAGTACCACCTGGACATCTCCTTCATCGGGGTGGACGGCCTGACGGCGCAGGAGGGCTGCACCACGCACGACGAGATGGAGGCCCAGACCGACCGGGCGTTCCTGCGCAGCAGCGCGCGCTCGGTCGTGCTGGCCGACAGCACCAAGGTCGGAAAGGTCACCTTCGCCCGGATCTGCCCGCTCTCCGACGTCCATGACCTGGTGACGGACGACGGCCTGACGGACGCGCAGCAGCGGGCCGTCACCGGCTGTGGCGTCCGGGTCCGGCGGGCCTGACCGCCGACGGGCCCCGGGGCGCGGCCTGATCCACCGGCCACGCCCCGAGGCCCCGGTTCAGGCCCGGCGGCTCCGCCTCAGGCCTTGACGCCGCCCGCCGTCAGGTCGGTGCGCCAGAACCGCTGCAGCAGCAGGAAGGCCACGACCAGCGGGACGACCGAGACCAGCGAGCCCGTGACGACCAGGTTGTACGGGGTGTGGTCCCGCAGACCGTTCCAGTAGTAGAGGCCGAGGTTGACCGGCCAGAGCTTCTGGTCGGAGAGCGTGACCAGCGGCAGGAAGAAGTTGTTCCAGATGGTGGTGAACTGGAACAGGAAGATGGTCACCAGCGCCGGCGAGAAGATCCGCAGGACCACCGTGAAGAAGATCCGGAACTCCCCCGCGCCGTCCATCCGGGCGGCCTCCAGGATCTCGTCCGGGACGGACGCGGCGGCGTAGATCCGGCTGAGGTAGACGCCGAACGGGCTGACCATGCTGGGCAGCAGGACCGCCCAGACGGTGTTGACCAGATGGGCCTTGGACAGCAGCAGGTAGACCGGCAGGGCGAGGAGCGGCGCGGGGACGAGCACCGCGGCGAGGATCGTGTTGAACACCGCCTCGCGGCCCCGGAACCGGTACTTGGTGAGCGCGTAACCGGCCATCGCCGCGAGCAGGGTGGCGGCCGCGGCGCCGACACCCGCGTACAGCACGGTGTTGAGGAGCCAGCGGAAGTAGAGCCCGTTGTTGGCGGTGGCCAGGTCGTGCAGGTTGTCGCCGAGGTGGAGGGTGGAGAACCAGAAGCCGCCGCTGCCGAACAGGTCGCTGCTGCTCTTGGTGGAGGCCACCAGCAGCCACCAGGCGGGCAGCAGGAAGTAGGCGGAGAGCACGAACAGGACGGCCGTGCCGAGGACGTTGGGGCGCGGCCGGCGGCCGGGAGCACCCGGGTGGGCGGGGCGGCGGCGCGCCGGGCGGGCGGTCTCGGGGCGGCGGCGGAGGTCGGCGGTGCTCATGCGGTCACCCGGTTTCCGGTGATGCGCACCGAGAGGCGCAGGAAGGTGAAGGACAGGACGCAGGTGGCCAGGGCCAGCAGGACGGCGATGGCCGCCGCCTTGCCGTAGTCGTTGGTGCCGAACGCCGCGTTGTACGCCGCCATGTTGGGCGTGTAGTCGGCGGAGACGGTCGAGGCCAGCGAGTGCAGGACCATCGGCTCGGTGAAGAGCTGGAGGGTGCCGATGATGGAGAAGATCCCGGTCAGCACCAGGGCGGGGGCCACCAGCGGGATCTTGATGTGCCAGGCGGTCCGCCAGGGGCCGGCGCCGTCGAGGTCGGCGGCCTCGTAGAGCTCGCTGGGGATGGCCTGGAGGGCGGAGAGGATGACCAGCATGTTGTAGCCGGTCCAGGTCCAGGTGACGATGTTGGCCATCGACCACAGGACGGTGCCGGAGGAGAGGAAGTCGGCGTCGATGCCGATGTCCCTCAGCCCGGCGACGAGCGGGCTGGTCCCGGGCAGGTAGAGGAACGCCCAGAGGATGGTGGCCACGACGCCCGGGATCGCGTACGGCAGGAAGTAGGCGAGCCGGAAGAACTTCCGCAACCGGGTGCCCTTGGCGTCGATCAGCAGGGCGAGGCCGAGGGCCAGTCCGAGCATCACCGGGACCTGGACCACGCCGAAGAGCAGCACCCGGCCGACGCCCGCGAGGAACGAGCCGTCGCCCAGGGCCGCGGTGTAGTTGTCGAGCCCCGCGAAGACCGTTCTGGCCGGGCCGAAGCCCAGGCCGGAGCGCTCCACTCGGTACAGGCTCTGCCAGAGCGCGTACCCGATGGGCAGCAGGAACAGGACGGTGAACAGCAGGCCGAAGGGGGCCAGGAAGCCTAGGGCCGCGCGGTTGCGGGACGTCTTCCGTCGTGCGGTGGCGGCCTTCGGGGCGGTGCGGCCCGGCACCGCCGGGGTTGCTGCGCTCATCTGGGGTTCTCTCTCGTGCGGGCGGTGGTCGGTCCCTCGGGCGTGTCGGGCGCGCCCGGGCCGGCGGACCGCGCGGGGTCCGCCGGCGAGCCGGTCAGCCGGCGGTGACCGTCAGCCCCTTGGACTTCATCGCGTCGACGGTCTTGTTCTGCACCGTGCCCAGCGCCGCCGTCAGGTCGCCGTGGGCGGCGACGGCCGCGCCGAAGGCGTCGGTGAGGTCGCTGGAGGTCTGGGTCATGGTCGGGCCCCAGCTCCACTTGGGGGCCTGCGCCGTCGCCTGCTTGAAGACGTCGAAGATCGGCTGGTTGCCGAAGTAGGCGCTCGGCTTCGCCAGCGCCGGCGCCGACGTGCCGCTGGTGGAGGCGGGGTAGATGCCGGCCTTGTCCACGAGGGTGCCGACGGCGGCGGCGTCCGTGCTCATCCAGTTGGCGAAGCGCAGCGCCGCGGCGGTGTTCTTGCAGCCCTTGACCACCGCGGTGGACGAACCGCCGTCGTTGCCGACCGACTTGGCGCCGCCCTGCCACTGCGGCATCGGGGCGACCGCCCACTTGCCGGACGCCTGCGCCGCGTTCTGTTCGAGGATGGAGGAGAACCAGACCGGGCCGGGGTAGGCGGCGAGCGTGCCGTCCTGGAGGTCCTTGTACAGGTCGGGGCTGAAGCCCTGCTCGGACTTGACCTGGCCCTGGTCGATCAGGCCCTGCCAGTACTTCGCGACCTTGGTGGTGGCCGGGTCGCTCGCGAGCGAGACCTTCCAGCCCTTGCTGTCGGTGCCGAACCAACTGCCGCCGGCCTGGGCGGACATGCCGGCGAACCACCACGGGTCGTCCGGGTTGAACACGCTCAGGTACCCGTTGGGGTTGGTGGCGTGCACCTTGGCGGCGTCGGCGGCGAACTCCTCCCAGGTGGCCTGCGGCTTCAGGCCGTACTGGGCGTACAGGTCGGTGCGGTAGTAGAGCGCCATCGGGCCCACGTCGACCGGGATGCCGTACACCTGGCCGCCGACCTTCACCGCGTTCCAGGCGCCGTCCCCGTACTGCGACTGGTACTGCCCGGCCTCGCCGCTGACGTCCTGGACGGCGCCCTCCACCACGAAGCTGGGCAGCGACTCGTAGCCGACCTGGGCCAGGCAGGGGGCGTTGCCGGCCTTGACGGCCGCGAAGATCTTGGCGTAGCCGCCCTTGCTGCCCGACACGATCTTCTCGAACTTGACCTTGGCGTCCGGGTGGGCCGCGTTGTACTGGGCCACCGCCTCCTCGTAGCCCGGCGCCCAGCCCCAGAACGTGACCTCGGCAGAGCCTCCGGCGCCCGAGGCGCCGTCACCGCCCGATCCGCAGGCCGCGATGCCGGCGAGCAGCGGCAGCGTGGCGGCGGCGGCCAGCAGGCGGGTGCGGATTCGTGTCTTCGCCATGAGGATCTCGTCCTTTACGTGTACTGGCCCTCGGCCGTCGCGGCGCGGTGTCGGGTGGACGGCGGCCGGCGCGAGCGGGTGCGGTGCGGTGAGGGTGCGGTGCGGTGCGGTGAGGGTGCGGGTGGGGGTGCAGTGGGGGTGCGGGTGCGGTGGGGGTCGGCAGGGTGCCCGGGTTCCGGAGGTTCTGGGGCCGGCCGGGAGTGCCGCCGCGCGTCGGCGGCTTCCTCACCGGGCCGGGTCCGGCTCCGGGGCCGGATCCTGGTCCGGGCCCGGTCCGGGTATCGGTGGTCGCGTGCCCATCGGACCACCCCCTGCTCTATGGTGCGCAGTTCGGATGAGTATTGCTCAATATCGAGCAGGTTCCTAGGGCTTCGGAGCACGAAGCGGTCTCGGTTTCGACACGGCCCGTCGCGCGGAGAGCCGGGCGGAGAGCCCGGCGACGGGCCGGGTGCACGGGGTGTCAGCCCAGGTCGGGCCCGGCCACCAGGTGCACGGCGGGTTCGCCGGAGCGGTCGAGTTCGAGGACGGTGATCTCGTTCGTCCCGCTGCGCAGAACCGGCCAGGGCAGGAAGAGCGTGCACTGCGGTCCGCGGTCCCAGTAGCGGCCCAGCAGGAAGCCGTTGACCCAGACGTAGCCCTTGCCCCAGCCCGGCAGCGCCAGGTAGCCGTCGGCGGGCTCCCCGACCTCGAAGGCGCCGCGGTGGAAGGCCGCTCCGGGGCCGGCCGCCGGAGCGACGGCCGCGTCCCAGGGGAGCCGGTCCGGTGTCCCGTCGGCCAGCGGCATCGGGTCGGCCGTCCACCCGTGCAGGTACTGCTGGGTGTGCAGGGCCCCGGCGATCCCCTTGCGGTCGCCGATCCCGGCGCCGTAGTTGACCCGGCCCATCGACTCGACCAGCAGTTCCAGCCGGGCACCCGTGCCGGGCACCGGGAGGAGCAGGGGCTCGTGCTCGACGTCGCGTTCCAGGGTGGCGAGGTGGGTGCCGTCGACGCGGACGTGGGCCCGGTCGGCGAGCCCCTCGACGGTCAGCGGGTACGCCGTGCGCGGGCCGGGGATGGTGGTCCGGTAGCGGACGAGGCCGTGCGGGAGGCCGAGTTCCTCGAAGGAGAGCGGGACGGCGGAGCGGACCTCGCCGGTGGACAGGTGGTCCACCACGTCCGCCAGCGGCAGGGCCCTGTCGAGCTCCACCCGGCACGCCGGCAGCGTGGCCGGGAGCTCCTCGGGCTCCGGCACCGGGCCGTCCGCGTACGCCGCCAGGACCTCGCGGAAGGCCCGGAACTTGGCCGTGGGGGCGCCTCGTTCGTCCAGCGGGGCGTCGTAGTCGTAGGAGGTGACGGTCGGCTGGTAGCCCCGGCCGGTGCGCGGGTCGGCGGTGTTGGCGCCGGCCCAGGTGCCGAAGTTGGTGCCGCCGTGGGCCATGTAGAGGTTGACGGCGGCCCCGGCCGCCAGGATCTCGCGCAGGGCCTCGGCGGCGTCCTCGGCCGGGCGGGTGGTGTGCGGCTCCCCCCAGTGGTCGAACCAGCCGTTCCAGAACTCCATGCACATCGGCGGGTCCTGGGGGCGGTGGCGGCGCAGCTCGGCGAAGGCCTCGGTGGCGCGGCTGCCGAAGTTGACGGTGGCGAGGTGGCCCGGAAGGGCGCCGCCGGTGAGGAAGAAGTCCTCCGGCCCGTCGGAGGTGCAGAGCGGGACGTCGATGCCGCGGGCGCGCAGGCCGTCGGCGAGGTGGGCGAGGTAGGCCCGGTCGGTGCCGTAGGAGCCGTACTCGTTCTCGATCTGGACCATCAGGACGTTTCCGCCGCGGGTGGTCTGGTGCGCCGCCAGGATCGGGATCAGCGTGTCGTACCAGCGGTCGACGTGGGCCAGGAAGCGCGGGTCGCCGGTGCGCAGCGGCAGGCCTCGGCCCGCCCTGCCCGGTTCGGCCAGGAGCCACCAGGGCAGGCCGCCGTTCTCCCATTCGGCGCAGATATAGGGGCTCGGGCGGACGATCGCGTGCAGTCCGGCGTCCGCGGCGGCCCGCAGGAAGGCCTCCAGGTCGGCGATGCCGGTGAAGTCGTACGTGCCGGGGCGGGGCTCGTGCAGGTTCCAGGGGACGTACGTCTCCACGGTGTTGAGCCCCATCGCCCGCAGCATCCGCAGGTGGCGCGGCCACTGCCCGGGCAGGCTGCGGAAGTAGTGCAGGGCGCCGGAGAGCAGGCGCAGGGGGCGCCCGTCGAGCGTGAACCCGGTCCGGGAGATCTGGAGCATGAGTGGTCCTTGAGGGGGCGGTTCGGGGGACGGTGTCGGCCGGGGCCGGGTCATCCGGCAGTGCCTGCGACGACGGGCAGGAGCCGGCCGACGGCCTCGGTGATCGCCCCGCGGCCCGCGGCCAGGTACGCGCGGGGGTCGACGCCCCGCTCGTCCGCCGCCAGGTGGGACCGGACGGCGGTCGTCATGGCGATGCTCAGGGCGGTGCCGATGTTGACCTTGGCTATGCCGCCGTGGACGGCGCGGCGCAGTTCGTCGTCGGGGACTCCGGAGGAGCCGTGCAGGACGAGCGGGACGTCGAGGGCCGCGTGCAGGGCGGCGAGCAGGCCGTGGTCGAGCCTGGCGTCGCGGGAGGTCATCGCGTGGGAGCTGCCGACGGCGACGGCGAGGGCGTCCACGCCGGTCTCCTCGACGAAGCGCCGCGCCTCTGCGGGGTCGGTGCGGGCCCCCGGCGCGTGGGCGTCCAGCGGCCCCCGGCCGTCCTTGCCGCCGACCTCGCCGAGTTCGGCCTCCAGCCAGAGCCCGGCGCCGTGCGCCCAGACGGCGGCCTCGCGGGTGGCGGCGACGTTCTCCGCGTAGGGCAGGTGCGCGGCGTCGTACATCACCGAGCTGAACCCGCATTCGGCGGCCTGGCGGAGCAGGACGCCGGTCTTCACGTGGTCCAGGTGCAGCGCCACCGGGACGGTGCTCGGCTCGGCGCAGCGCACGGCGGCCGCGGCGAGCGGGGCCAGCCGCCCGCCGTGGAACCGCACCGCGTTCTCGCTCACCTGGAGGATCACCGCGGTGCCGGCGGTCTCGGCGGCGGAGACGACGGCCTCGACGTGCTCCAGGGTGATGACGTTGAAGGCGGCGACGGCGCCGTGCCGGGCCGCGGCCCGGGCGACGAGGCCGCCGGTGGCTGCCAGGGGCATGAACTCTCCTGTCGGGTGGGGCTGTTCAGTCGGAAGGAGCTGAGCCGGCGAAGGGCGTGGCCGGGGTGACCAGGACCAGCGGGAGGTGGCCGCGGTAGGCCTGCGGGTCGAACCGGCCGGCGTACGGGGCCTGGACGGCGGCGGCCGACAGGGCCACCGCGTGGGCCAGCGCCGCCGGCCACGGCGTGCGGTCGGCGAGGGCCTCGGCCAGCGCCGCGACCGCCGCGTCCCCCGCGCCGGTCGGGTTCCCCCGCACGACGGCCTCCGGGGGCAGGCGGGCCCGCCAGCTGCCGTCCGGGGTGACGGCGAGGAGCCCGTCGGGGCCGAGCGAGGCGACCACCGCCCGGGCGCCGGCGTCGACGAGGGCGTGTGCCGCGCGGAGCGGGTCGGCGATGCCGGTGGCGCGGCGCAGTTCGACCGCGTTCGGCTTGACGGCCGTGGGCCCGGCCGCCAGTGCCCCAGTGAGCGCGGCGCCGTCGGCATCCAGGACGACCGGCACGCCCTGGTCGTGGGCGAGGCGGACCAGGTCCGCGTAGGCGTCGCCCGGCAGGCCCGGCGGCAGGCTCCCGGACAGCACCAGGGCCCGGGCGGTGGGGAGCAGGCTGCGGACGGCGGTGCGCAGGGCCGTCCAGTCCTCGGCGGAGAGCTCCGGTCCGGGCTCGTTCAGCACGGTGGCGTCGACGGCGTCGACCACGGCGACGGTGCGCCGGGTCGACGTGCCGGCGGCGAGCGGGACGCCCAGGCAGGCGATGCCGGCCCGGTCGAGGTCGGCCCGCAGCACCGCACCGGTGGGCCCGCCGAGCGGCAGGACGGCGGTGGTGGGTCGGCCGAGGCCGTGCAGGACCCGGGCCACGTTCACGCCCTTGCCGCCGGCCTGTTCGTGGACGGAGGCCACCCGGTGGCTGGTGTGCGGGCGCAGCGCCGGCACGCCGTAGGTGATGTCCAGGGCGGGGTTCGGGGTCACGGTGACGATCACGGCGCCGGGCTCCCTTCCGGGGCCGCGCGACCGGCCGCCGCGTCCAGGGCACACAGCCCGGCGCCCAGGCAGCCGGCCCGGGCCCCGAGCGCGGCGGGCGCCAGGCGCGGCGCGACCTGGATCCGGGCGCGGGCGGCCAGCGCGGCGGCCAGCGGGGCGAGCAGCAGGTCGCCGGACTCGGCGAGGCCCCCGCCCAGCACGACCAGCGGCGGGTCCAGCACCAGGGCGGCCGTCAGCAGGGCGTCGGCCAGGGCGTCGACCGCCTCCTGCCAGACGGCGCCGGCCGCCCCGTCCCCCTCGGCGGCCAGCCGCGCCACCTCCGGTGCGAGGGCCGGCCGGCCGGTGGCCTCGGTGTAGCGCCGCGCCACGGCGGCCGCCGAGGCGTAGGTCTCGGCGCAGCCCCGGGCCCCGCAGGCGCACGGTTCCCCGCCCGGGCGCACCACGAGGTGGCCGATCTCCCCGGCCCGGTGGTGCGCGCCGGGCATGGCGCGGCCGCCGGTCATGACGGCGGCGGCGATGCTCGTACCGACCGGGACGAACAGGAAGCGCTCCTCGCCGCGCCCGGCTCCGAGCCGGGCCTCGGCCACGCCGCCGGCGCGCACGTCGTGGGTGACGGCCACGGGCAGGCCGGTGCGCTCGGCGACGAGCTCCCGGAACGGGACGTCCCGCCAGCCGATCGTGGCGGAGTAGACGCCCGTCCCCGTGGCCTCGTCGACGATGCCGGGAACGGCCAGGCCGACGGCGTCGACCTCCGTGCCCTGCCGCCCGGCCTCCCGCCGCACGTCCGCGACCAGGTCGACGACGGTGGCCACGACGGCCTCCGGCCCCCGTTCGCGGCC
This sequence comes from Kitasatospora sp. NPDC058478, assembly GCF_042720345.1. Lineage (NCBI taxonomy): Bacteria > Bacillati > Actinomycetota > Actinomycetes > Kitasatosporales > Streptomycetaceae > Kitasatospora > Kitasatospora sp. NPDC058478. Next base: position 40,390 of record NZ_JBHXML010000073.1, read on the forward strand.
GGTGGCGCGCCACTCCTGGTGCCGGACGGCCGCCTCCCGGTCCAGCAGGGCGGCCTTGATACCGGTGCCGCCGACGTCCACGGCGACGACCAGGCGCTGCCCGGTCATGGGCTGACGCCGGTCGGGCACGGGCTGACGCCGGCCGGTCGTGGGCCGAGGTCGGTCGGTCGTGGTCCGAGGCTGGTCGGTCGTGAGCCGAGGCTGGTCGGTCATGAGTCGGCGAGCACCACGGACCGGGTCAGGTTGCGCGGCTGGTCCGGGTCCAGGCCCTTCGCGGCGGCCAGCGCGGCGGCCAGCCGGTGGACGCGCACCAGTTCCGCGAGCGGGTCGAGCCGGCCCTCGATCCAGCGGGCGCCGGTGCCCCGGACCTGCTCGGCCAGGCCCACCGGTGCGGCGCCCAGCATCCAGGTGGCGGTGGACGGCGCGGCGATGCTGATCGGGCCGTGCCGGTACTCCATCGCCGGGTACGCCTCGCTCCAGGCGAGCGCGGCCTCGCGCAGTTTGAGGCCGGCCTCGTTCGCCAGGCCGACCGTCCAGCCGGTGCCGAGGAAGGTGAACTGGGTGCAGTCCACCAGGCCTTCGGGCAGCGGCTCCGCCAGGGCCGCCCGGCCGTCGGCCTCCACCGCCTCGGTGTGCAGGCCCAGGTGGGCCCGCAGCAGGGTGAGCGCCGTGGTGGCGAACCTGGTCTGCACCACGGACCGCTCGTCGGCGAAGTCCAGCACGGCGATGTCGTCGGCCGCGGTCATCACCGGGGTCCGCGGGTCTGCGGTGACGGCCGCGGTGCGGACCTTTCCGCGCACCCGCTCCAGCAGGGCCAGGACCTCGGTCGTGGTGCCGGAGCGGGTCAGCGCGATCACGCGGTCGTACGAGCGGACGCCCGGGAACTCGGAGGCGGCGAAGGCGTCCGTGACGCCCTGTCCGCTCGACTCCCGCATGGCGGCGTACGCCTGGCCCATGAACAGCGACGTCCCGCAGCCGATCACCGCGACCCGTTCACCGGCCTCCGGCAGCGCCGTGCACTCCGCCGCGGCGACTTCCGCCGCGCGGCGCCAGCAGTCCGGCTGGCTGGCGATCTCGGCCTCGACATGGGTCGCCATCGGCCACCTCCACTTGATTGTTGCTGATACCTGCTTCTTTCTGGCCAGATTCAAGCATCTTCAAGCACTCCATGGAACCCGTCTGCGCAATTTGTTGCTCAGAGGTGTTGACAGTTGCGCGCAAGAAGGCCGGATACTGCATGCCATCGCCGGGCTCGGCGGTCGCGCCCCCAACGACGACCGGCGGGCCCGAGCAGCACCGCCCACCCCCGCCCCGACGGTGCAGCACCGAAGGAGACCTCGTGTCCGCCCCACCCCGCAGAGCACTCGCCGCCGTCCTCGCCCCCGCGCTCCTGGCGCTGAGCGCGGGCCTCGCCCCGGCCGCGTCGGCCGCCCCCGAACCGTCAGCCGCCCCGGCCGGCGGCCCGTCAACCGCCCCGTACACCGTGAGCGTCGGCAAGCCGGTCGGCTACGCCCACCCCACCGACACCCCCGCCGTCCCGTACACCGACAAGGACGGCACCTTCTACTTCCAGCAGTCCGCCGCGCTCTACGGCGCGAACGACCCGCGGTACTGGGACTTCTTCACCGGCAAGGACTTCGACTCCGCCACCCGGTCCAGCGCACTCAGCAACGCCGTCAACCCCGCCAACCCCCAGGACCGCAACAACGACACCACCTGGCGCTGCAACAACAGCCCCACCGGCCTGACCTCGACCTCCGCGCCCGCCGGGTCGGGCTACGCCCAGAAGAACTACTGCGACCTCTCCGGCATCTGGGTCGACCCGGACACCGGCGACTGGTACGGGCTGGTGCACAACGAGTTCACCCCGCAACCCTTCGGCGACGGCCTCCACTTCGACGCCATCGACTACGCCGTCTCCAGCGACCAGGGCCGGACGTGGACCATCAAGGACCACGCCATCACCTCGCCGTACAGCACCCAGCGGGGCGACACCGCGGCCTTCCCGAACCAGACCTTCGACTACGGTGACGGCGACCAACGCCTGTTCGTCGACACCGCCTCGGGCTACTTCTACGTCTACTACGGCTCGCGGATCGTCGACAAGGGCGGCAGCTGGAAGGCCTTCCACGAACACGTCGCCCGCGCCCCGATCGCCGCCAAGATGGCACCCGACTCGTGGCAGAAGTGGTACGACGGCGCGTGGTCGCAGCCCGGCACCGGCGGCCAGGAGAGCAACCTGGTGCCCGCCGACTCCGCCCACCCCACCGGCTACACCCCGGTCGCCGACGAGTACGACCCGGCGAACACCGGCACCGTGGCCCAGCAGGTCGCGGCCGGCACGATGCCCCCCACCTCACCGCTGTTCGTCATGGACATCACCTACAACGCCTACCTCGGGCTGTACATCGCCGAACCGCAGGCCGTCGACCAGAGCGGCTCCGCGCCCCAGCAGTACTACGCCACCACCGACCTCGCCAGCCAGAAGTGGGTGCCGATCGGCGACACCGGCGGCTACCACACCGCGTCCTGGTACCGCTGGTTCCTCGACAGCGCGAACCGCACCAACACCACGATCGTCGGCAAGACCTTCCGCTCGTACTGCGCCTTCGGCTGCTCCAACGGCGCGTCCGGCGAGTACGTGGACGTGACGATCGACGGCACCGCGCCCGCCGCTCCCCCCGTCGACCCCGGCAAGACCTACCGGATCGGCAACGCCGACGGCCGGGTCCTCGCCCAGGTCGCCGGCGGCCCCGCCACCACCTCGCTGGCCGACGGCACCGGCTCCGCCCTGGAGGCCTGGAGCTTCACCACCAACGGCGACGGCTCCTACCGGATCGCCAACGCCGCCACCGGCCGCCTGCTCGGCGTCGACTCCACCGCCACCGCCGGCCGCGCCTGGGGCGCCCGCCCCACCGCCACCGCCGCCGGCCCGGGCGGGCCCACCGTCGGCCAGCAGTGGTTCGTCATCCCCGGGAAGTCCGCCGACGGAACCGCCACCGGCGCGTTCAAGCTGGTCAACCGCTACAGCGGACTCGTCCTCGGCCTCTCCTCCACCAACAGCCGGTCCACCGAGACCACCCCCACCCGCAGTTGGGCCGACACCACCGGCAACCCCGTCGGCGGCACCCGCGGCCCCGGCGAGCAGACCCTCACCCTGACCGCCACCGGCACCGTGCCCAACCCCCCGCTGGACGGCACCCACACCCTGACCACCGCCGGCAAGGCCCTCGACGACCCCGGCCACTCCACCGCCCAGGGCACCCAACTGGTCACCTGGGCCCCCAACGGCGGCCCGAACCAGACCTGGGTGCTCACCCGGCAGGCGGACGGCGGCTACCAGATCGCCAACGGCGAGTCCCACCTGTGCATGGACGTCGACGGCGGCTCCACCTCCGCCGGCGCCAAGGTGATCCAGTGGGCCTGCACCGGCGGCGGCAACCAGCGCTGGCAGCTCACCCCGGCCGCCGGCGGCTACCGGATCACCTCCCAGAAGAGCGGCCTGCTCCTCACCACCGCGTCCACCGCCGACGGCGCCCGGACCACCCAGCAGCCCGACACCGGATCACCCCTCCAGGTCTGGGCGGTCGACTGACCATCCGGCAGTATCCAACCTCCCTTCCCCCTCGGTCAGTTGGCGAGAATCTGCCAGTGCGGAAGCGGGCCCGTTGACCTCCGGTCCGCTGGGCGTTTGGCTCTCCCCAGCCAGTTGCGCGGGCGGTGCCACCCACCAGGGTGGCGCCGCCCGCGCCGTCGTCACTCACCAAGGGGAGGACCCACCTCATGACCACCACACACCCCCGGCGCGGGCTGCTGCGCGGCGGCTGCGCCCTGCTCGCCGCCGCACTGGCCGGCCTCGTCGCACCAGCGGCCGAAGCGCATCCGCGCACGGGCGGGATCACCCGGGTGAGCGTCGGCCTCGACGGCGCGCAGCCGGACGGCGCGTCCGCCGCCCTGGGGCTGAGCGCCGACGGCCGCTACGCCCTGTTCTCCTCGGACGCGACCAACCTGGTGCCCGGCGACACCAACGGGGCGACGGACGTCTTCGTCCGGGACCTGCACACCGGCCGCACCCAACGCGTCAGCGTCGGCGCGGACGGCGCCCAGCTCGACGCCCCCACCACCCAGGCGTCGATCAGCGGCGACGGCCGCTTCGTCACGTTCAACACCAAGGCCACCAACGTGCTGCCCGGCCACAAGGCCAACAGCGGCGGGGAGGTCTACCTGCGCGACCTCCGGGACGGCGTCACCGAGCTGATCACCGCCGGCGACCCGGCCGCCACCGGCCAGGACGGCCGCATCTCCCGTGACGCGGTGGCCAGTTGGGACGGCCGCTTCGTGGCCTTCTCCTCCTCCCGGACCGACCTCGCGCCGGTCGGCACGTTCAGCAAGGAGAACATCTACGTCACCGACCGCCGGGAGGGCACCACCCGCCTGGTCACCCTCGGGGTGAACGGCAAGCCGGGCAACGGCGACTCCTACCTGCCCTCGATCAGCGCCGACGGCCGCGTCATCGGCTTCAAGTCCCGCGCGTACAACCTGCTCCCGGCTCCCACCCAGACCCCCGCAGCCCCCGCAGCCCCTGGGGACCACGCGGACCACGGCGACTCCCCCGCGATCCTCGGGCACGCCTCCTACCCCTTCTACGTGTTCGACCAGCACACCGGGGTGATCAGCGGCGCGAGCACCGACCCCGCCGGCCAGCTCGCCAACACCGGCCTGGACGCCACCCTCAGCCCCGACGGGCAGTACGCCGTCTACACCCTCGACGCGCCCGGCGGGCCGATCCTCAACCGCCACCAGGAGCTCTACACCCGCGACCTGCGCACCGGCACCGTGGCCAGGGTGACCACCCCGCTGCCCGGCACCACCACGGTCGGCTCCGCCGGTCGCGGCACCATGTCCTACGACGACCGCTGGGTCTACTTCGTCTCCGACGCCGGCAACCTCGTCCCCGGCGTCGACGGCGGGCGGCAGAACGTGTTCCGCCGCGACCTCGCCACCGGAGCCGTCGAACTCGCCGGCGCGGCCGAGGACGGCACGGCGAGCACCGGCACCTCGGACAACCCGTACACCGACGCCTCCGGCAGCGCCGTGCTGTTCACCTCCGAGGACGGCACCCTCGTCCCCGGCGACACCAACCACGCCTCGGACGTCTTCCTCCGCCGGCTCCTCGCGCACTGACGGCGGACGGGCTGTTACGGGTGCTGACCAGGCGGGTTCCGGAATCCGCCGGCGAAGGGCGGGACCACCGGTCATCCCGGCCACGAAAAGCATGATCCGGCGGGGAGGAACAATGGCAACACCCGTAACAGCGTTCGGGCGAAAACCGCGCCGCCCGGCGTCGCCAGCACACAATCACCACATACTTACCCCGAATTGTACGACCACTGTCAAGGCGCCAAGGTGCGCCAGGCCGCAGTGACTTTCAGGACACTGTCGAGGATTTGGTTTTCAACATCCCTCGGGCGACGGATGCTTGTACGTACAGTCTCCGTTCTTTTGGCGCTGCCGTGCTATCCGCAGGCCAGTCCACGGAGTTTGCAGCAGGACGTGCTGCTCCCGGCGACGACTCGTGAGGTCGATCGTGACAATGAGAAAAGCCTCAGGAAGTCGATAGCCGTATCTGTCGAGACGGCACCCGATCCAACCGTCCAAGGAATAGTCCGAGACGGAACGAGGGTAAAAGTGAAGGCCCTTCTCTACCACTTCCACGGAATCGATGACTTCGATTTCTCGACCATCTCGCCCGAGGACCTCCCCGAGGTTCAGAAGGCTGCGGAATCCCGTGAGTACGGAATTCTGCCGACCGTCTACCTGCGCCGGGAGAATCTCCCCCGCCTGGTGGAGGTCCTCCAGGAGTACCACCGGCTCGAACAGGCGAACGCGGTTCCCAACATCGCCGGTTTCGCGATCGAGGGCCCGCTGCTCGGGCCGCAGGGCGGGATACCGCGGGCCGGACGGTGGTTCCCGTCGGCGAAGGAGTGGGACGTCATCGCGTCCCTCGGCCCGCTCGGCCTGCGCTACATCGTGATGGCGCCCGACGCCATGGCCCTGGACGAGCGCATCGACGCCGGCCCCACCTTCGCCGACCTGCTCACCAGCTTCTACGAGCAGGGGCTCCGGATCGCCGTGGGGCACTTCCACCGGGAGGCGCCCGAGCGCAGTGCCGTCCGACTGCGGGAAGTGCTCGAATTCCTGCACAGCCGCTACGACTCCTCCCCGTACCTGGTCCTGACCGACCATCTGTACAACGACACCCCGCGGAACTTCACGCATTCCTGGCGCACGCCGCAGGAACGGGTCGACCGCGAAGTCGAACTGCGGCGGGTGCTCGATCCCGACTGGGACAAGACCGACCTCCGGGAACTGCTCGGCCCTGTTCCGGCCGAAATGCTGCGCTCCGCACGCGAGTCCCTCCTGTACCCGTGCATCAACTTCGACGGGTACCACGTCGACCTCGAAATCTGCCGGCGCACCGTCGAATACCTGGGCGTGGACCGCCTCATCGCGCTGACCGACCACACCGAGGTCGCCACGATGGCCCAGGAACCACTGACCCGGAGTGACCACAATCCGCTGTGGCTGCGTGACGACGGGGCCGTGGCGGCGGGTTCGAGCGGTTATGAGCAGCAGCGGCAGAACATTCTCTCCATCGGATTCGACGACACGGCGGTTCACCGCATGTTCGTCGACAACCCCGTGACGGCGGTCGGATACCGCATCAAGAAGGGCGCCGCGTAAGGGCCTGGAGGGCCGGAAATCGGAAAAGACATCGGGACAGGAACTCACGGCCACTCGGGCGTTGCGCCCCGGCCACTTCCTCGACCGTGTCGTGCGGACCGGGGACACGGCCGCCGCCACCGCGGCGCTCCTGGTCGTGTCCCCGGCAGCCGACGGCCCGCGCATCCTCCAGGACGACGTCCGGCTGCGGCGTGGCCACGCGGATCCGCCGCGTGGCCAGGCCGCTCCGGGTGTGACACACATTCGCGAACCACGAGAGGGGACCAAGGCATGAGCAAGGTTGTCGTCACGGGTGGCGGCGGGTTCATCGGCTCGCACATCGTCGACCGGTTGTGCGCCCAGGGACACCGCGTCCTGGTGGTGGACGACTTCTCCACGGGCGATCGGGCCAATCTCGCCGAGAGCGAGGCCCGTTGGCCCGAGTTGAGCATTCTCACGGCCGACGTGGTCGACGAGTCCACCGCGGCCGCGGTGGAGGACTTCGCGCCCGAGGTGCTGCTGCTGCTGGCCGCGCAGTTCAGCGTGAAGGTGTCGATGCGGGATCCCCTGCTGGACGCCCAGGTCAACGTCATCGGCCTGGTCCGGATGCTCGAAGCGGCGCGGCGCAGCCGCAGCCGCAAGGTCGTGTTCGCCTCCAGCGGCGGGACGATCTACGGGCCCGCCGGTGAGGACGGGGTGCCCATCAAGGAATCCGCGGGCCGTGTGCCCAGCTCCTTCTACGGACTGACCAAGTCCGTCGCCGTCGACTATCTGCGCCTCTACCACGAGACCTACGGCCTGGACTACGTCGCGCTCGCCCTCGGCAACGTCTTCGGCCCCCGCCAGACCCCGTTCGGTGAGGCGGGAGTCGTCTCCATCTTCGCGCAGCGCATGCTCTCCGGGCAGACCTGTGTCATCAACGGGGACGGCCTGCAGACGCGCGACTACGTGCATGTGAGCGATGTGGCCGATGCGTTCGTGCGGGCCATGGACCAGGGGAACGGTCTGATCAACATCGGTAAGGGTGGGGAGAGTTCGGTCCTGGACATCCACCAGGCGGTCGAGAAGCGGACCGGCCGTTCGCTGCCGCCCCGCTTCGGGCCGCCGCTGGCGGGAGAAGTGCGCAGGGGGTGCCTGGATCCCTCCCGCGCCCAGGCCCAACTGGGCTGGACCGCCCGGACGACGCTGGAGGACGGGGTCGACTCCGTCGTGTCCTGGCTGGCCGCACGCCCCCTGCCGACGGAGGCCTCGCCCGAGGCGGGGCAGACCGGTCAGACCGGGCAGACGGGGCAGACGGGATGAGGCTGGCGGGGATGATCCTGGCAGCCGGGCGCGGCAGCCGGATGGGAGCACTCACCGCCCAGACGCCCAAGCCGCTCCTGCCCCTGGCGGGCAGGCCGTTGCTGGGACACCTGCTGGACCGGTGTGCCGAGACCGACGTCACGGACGTCTACCTCAATCTGCACTACCAGGCCGAGCAGGTCCTTCGCTTCCTCGACGGCACCACGGTGAAGGTGCCCGTCCACGCCCGGACCGAGCCCCGCCTCACCGGGCCCGCCGGGGCGCTACGGCTGTTCCACGAGGAACTCGCCGCCTTCGACGCCGTGCTCGTCACGTCCTGCGACGTCATCATGGGCGAGCCGCTCCAACGGCTCGTCGACGCGCACACGCACGGAGGCTACGCCCTGACGTTCGCCTGTACGCGGATCCGGCAGGCCCGCCGCTACGGCGTGCTGGACATCGACCCCGATGGTCGGATCCGCAGCGCCCGGGAGAAGCCCGACGTCCCCGACGACGAGACGCACTGGATCAGCGCCGGGGTGTACTGCCTGGACCCCCGCATCATCGCGCACATCCCCGAAGGCGTCGTCTACGACTACGCCAGGGAACTCGCCCCCGCACTGATGGCCGCCGGCGAACGCGTGGGGGCGCACCGGCTCACCGGCTACTGGCGGGACGTGGGCACTCCCGATTCGCTGCGCGAGGCCGGCGAGGACGCCGGCCGTGGGCTCATTCCCTGGCTCACCGAAAGGGCGGACCGATGAAAGTCCTGATGCTGACCTCCAGTTACGAGCCCCTGCACGGCGGGGCCGAGACCTATGCGCGGCTGTTGTGCGAAGGGCTGGTGGCCGACGGCCACGACGTCGTCATCGCGACCGACGGGTCATGGCTGGACGACCTGCCCGGGGAGCGCGAGGAGGACGCGGGGCGGGTCGTGCGGCTGCGCGACTTCGCGGACCGCGTGGACGCCCGGGACAAGGTGAGATGGCGACAGATGCAGTACTCCGTCCTCGACGAACTGGGGGCCGTGCTCCAGGGCGAGAGCTTCGACGTCGTCCACGCCAACAGCCATGAGACGCTCATCCTCGCGAGCATCGTGGCGCTCGAAACGGACGCCGCACTGGTGTGCTCGCTGCACGAGCAGAACCCCGACCTGGAGCGGTTCGGCCGCGGCCGGTGCCGCCTGTCGTACCAGACCCTCCCCGTCGACATGCACTTCGTCCCCAGCCGCTTCTTCGCCGAGCGCGCCGCCCGCTTCGGCGCCCCCGCCGACCGCATCAGGCTCGTCCACAACGGCGTTCCCGACGCGCCGCCGGACGACGTGGCCCGGAACCTGCGCTCCGCACTGCGCACCGAACTCGGCGTCACCCCCGACCAGCGGCTGATCGTCCTCCCGGGCCGGATGTCCGCCCGCAAGGCCCAGCTCGACCTGGCCGCGGCACTGCCCCTGGTCACGGCGGAGTTGCCCGAGGTGCGGGTGCTCCTGGCGGGGAGGGTCTCGGACTACGCGTACGAGAAGAGCGTGTGGGGCCGGCTCGAACACGAGGGTGTGGCAGAACTGGTCACTCTCCGCCAGGACTTCGGCGCCGAGGCGATGCCTGCCGTCTACGCCGCGGCGGATCTGGTGGTCCAGCCCTCCCTGGCGGAGGGACTGCCGTTCAGCGTGGTCGAGGCGATGCGCGCCGGCAAGCCCGTCGTCGGCACCCGCGTCATCGGCATCAGCGACGTCATCACCGACGGCGTCGACGGCCTGCTCGTGCCGGCGGCCGACCCGCCCGCACTGGCCGCAGGGATACTGCGGGTGCTCACCGACCAGGCGTTGGCCGCCGAGCTGGCGGCCAACGCGAGCACCACGGCGGAACGGGAGTTCAGCAGCCGGAAGATGGTCGCGGACACCCTGGACGGCTACCGGGTGGCCGTGGCACGCCGTCGGCGGTCGGCGTCCGCAGCCCCGACCTCGGCCTCGTGAAGGGGTGACCGTGTCCGACTACGCGCGGCTGGTCAAGGCCTACGACATCCGCGGGGAAGTCCCCGCCGAACTCGACGGCGAGGTCGCGGAACGCATCGGCGGCCTGTTCATCCGGTTCACCAACGCCCCGCAGGTGGTGGTGGCCAGAGACATGCGCCCGTCCTCCGCCATGCTGGTGCGGGCGTTCAGCGACGGCGCCCGCCGGGCCGGTGCCGACGTCATCGACGCCGGGCTCGGCTCCACCGACTACCTCTACTACGCCAGTGGATCGCTCGGACTTCCCGGCGCCATGATCACCGCCAGCCACAACCCCGCGAAGGACAACGGCATCAAGCTGTGCCTGAGCGGCGCGGCCCCCCTCGGGGAGAACACGGGCCTCGGCCGGATCCGCGACTGGCTCGTGGCGGGGGAACACGCCACACCCGCCGCGTCCCGCGGCGCCCGTACGGAAAGACCACTCCTCCAGGAGTACGCGGCACACCTGCGGCAGCTCGTCGACCTCACCGGGATCCGGCCCCTCAAGGTCGTCGCCGACGCGGGGAACGGCATGGCCGGCCTGACCGCCCCGGAGGTCTTCGCGGGCCTGCCCGTCGACCTCGTCCCGCTCTACTTCGAACTCGACGGCACGTTCCCCCACCACGAGGCCAACCCCATCGACCCCAGGAACCTCGTCGACCTCCAGGCCGAGGTCCGCAGGCAGGGGGCCGACATCGGGCTCGCCTTCGACGGTGACGCCGACCGCTGCTTCTTCGTCGACGAAGGCGGTCAGCCGATCTCACCGTCCGCCGTCATCAGCCTGATCGCAGGCCGGGAGCTGGCACGGCACCCCGGCTCGGCCGTCGTGTACAACCTGATCACCGCCGAGGCCACGGTGCGGAGCATCCGCCGCCACGGCGGACGCCCGTTCCGGTCCCGCGTGGGGCACTCCCACGTCAAGGCGCTCATGGCGCAGCACGACGCGGTGTTCGGCGGAGAACACTCCGGACACTACTTCTTCAGGGACTTCTGGCGTGCCGACAGCGGCATGCTCGCCGCGCTCCACGTGCTGGCCGCCCTCGGTGGACAGGACCGGCCGCTGTCCGCCGTGATCGCCGCGCACAGCCGGTTCGCGCTGTCCGGCGAACTCAACTGCGTCGTCGCCGACGTCGCGACCACGATCCGGGAAGTGGAGGAGCGATACCGGCACCGGGCCGGGGTGACCACGGACCGGCTCGACGGTCTGACGGTCGGCCTGCCGGGCGGAATTCGGTTCAACCTGCGCCCCTCGAACACCGAACCGGTCCTTCGGGTCAACGTGGAGGCGCACGACCAGGAGACCATGGAACACCTCCGGGACGAGGTCCTCGCATTGATCCGACCGTAAGCCGTTTCTGACGGTGCGTCGGGGGGTGTCCGGGTTGCGCCGGGTCGGCCGGTGACGCCGGTAGTCTGCTCCCGGATTGCGAAGCCGGTGATCGCCTCGGCGCGGCGTCCGGGGTCGGTCATCCGCGTGGGCGGCGGATTCCCAGCGGCCTGACCCGGCCTCGCCCCACCCCTGCCTACGGCACTTCGAAGAAGGGCATCCCATGGGCTTGGCCCCGTCCTGCGACCATGTCGACGGCGGCGCAGGGGTGTCGCCATGACGGCGCCCGTCCCCCCGGGCGCCGCACGGCTGTTGACCGTGTGCGTCGCCTCCGTCGGAGGGCTGCTGTTCGGCTACGGAATCGGGGTGATCGCCGGAGTCCTGCGGCTGGTCGCCGACATCTTCACCCTGTCGTCGTGGCAGCAGGGGGCGGTCGTGTCGGCCGCCCTCCTCGGCGCGGCGCTCACCGCCCTCACCAGCGGGCGGCTGGCGGACAGGTTCGGACGCCGGCCGGTCATCGGCGCCGCCGCGGCCGTGTACGCCCTCGGAACGGCGGCCTCGGCGGCGGCCTCGGGCTCCACCACGCTCCTCATCGGGCGGTTCCTCGTCGGACTCGCCCTGGGGGCCGTCTCGTTCGCGGTCCCGCTGTACATCTCCGAGATCTCTCCGCCCGCCCGGCGCGGCGCGCTCGTCACACTGAACCAACTCATGATCACGATCGGGCTCCTGCTGTCCTACGTGGTGGCCTATCTCCTGGAACCCGCGGGAGCCTGGCGCTGGATGCTCGCTCTCGGGCTCCTGCCCGCCTGCGTGCTGCTGGTCGGCATGTGCCTGGTGCCCGAATCGCCGGACTGGCTGCACGCCAGGGGAGACACCGCCCGGGCGGCCAGCGCCGCCCGGCGCCTGTCTCCGCCCGACCCTGGCGGCGCAGCCGCCCGACCCGGTGGCCGCCCCGCGACGGCGACCGCCACCCGGCCCACCGCCGGCTCCGCGACCGCAACCGTCGCCCGGCCCGTCGCCGCCCCCGCCGCGAGCCTCCGGCAGGCCTGCGCGCTGGCCGGTCCCCGCTGGGTCGCACTGGGACTGGCGATCGCCGTCCTGGTCCATCTGACCGGTCTGAACACCGCGATCTACTACGTGCCGACCATCCTGGGGGGCAGCGGCATGACCGCTGCCGGAGGCATCCGGGGAGCCGTCCTGGTCGGGCTGTGCAACGTGGCCGCCACCGTCGTCACCATCGCCCTGCTCGACCGGGTCGGCCGCCGGAAGACGATGATCGGAGGACTGCTGGTCATGGCGGTCGCGGCCGTCGGCATCGCGGTCGCGCAGCCACTCGGGCACACGGGGGCGCCGACCGCGGCGCTGCTGTGCGTCTTCATCATGGCGGGAGCAGTGGGCCCTGCCGCCGTCTTCTGGGTCTACATCGCCGAGATCTACCCGGCAGGTGCCCGCGGGGTCCTGATGAGCCTGGCCACCGCGGCCCACTGGGCAACCGACTTCGTCGTGGCGACCACGTTCCTCCCCCTCGTGCAGGAGCTGTCGCTCGGCGGGGCGTTCGGTGTGTACGCGGCGATCAGCGCGGCGTCCGCCCTGGCCCTGGCCCGCTGGATGCCCGAGACCCGTGGCCGATTGCTGCTGTGAAACGGGACCGGGCGCGAGGCTCCCGCGCTCGCGCCCGGGCTGGGCTTCGCCCGCCGCCACCTGACGATGCGCCAGAATTGCCGTCAGCCGAGCAATCAGCCGCGCGTCCCCGAAGGTAGGCATCATGACCCGCTACAGCGTCGACCCGAACCGGCACGAGCTCATCGCCACCTGGGGAACCGGCGAAGGCGACCTCGCCACCCGGATCACCGCCCTCCCGGCCGACGCACCCAGCGCCACGCTCCTGCGCCTGGCCGGCGTACTGACCCGCCTGTCGGAAGCGGCCTGGCGCACCTACACGCACCCCGCCAGCGCCGCCGGCTCCCTCGAACCCGACACCGAAGGCTGGCGCCGCGAACAGGAACGCGACACCTTCAGCGACGTCGCCGAAGCCGTGGCCGCGCCGAACCTGCCCCACGGCGGCCTGCTCACCGTCTCCTACAGTCCCCTGCTGGAATCCGCCCACCAGGCCGGCCGCGCCCTGCACGCCCTCGACGAACCCGAGTTGACGAAGGCCGTCCTCGCCGAGACCGTCGCCGAACTCACCGCCGTCGAGAGCGCCGAACTCGGCAACCTCACCGGCCGCGCCCAGCAGGCCGTCCTGCTCAGCCGCGAGGACGCCTCCCCCGTCCAGGTCGCCGCCGCCGACCACCTGCTGGAGCAGAACCCCTTCGGCTCCCTCGCCCTCTTCTCCGACATCGACCCGACCGCCGCCGCCGTCGCGGCCGCGCACTGGCTCGCCGCCGCGGCCGAGGTCGCCGCCGACGCCTCCGGCCACGACGCCACCGCCGTCCTGCTCGAAGCCGACAACATCGAGGACCTCCCGCACCAGACCCCCACCCTCGTCCTCGAACTCCTCGACGCCGGCCACACCCCCCACGACGCCGTCACCGGCCTCGTCCGCCACGCCCTCCACATCGCCGACGGCCTCCTCCCCGACCCCGCCGGCCTGCGCGAACAACTCGAAGACCTCGACGGGGCCCTCGACGACTACACCGAGGACTACACCGACGACGAGGAGACCGACCCGGAGGACACCGGCCTGCGCCTCACCCCCCTCGACCCCAGGCGCCCCGCCCGCGACCTCCTCGAAGACCTCCTCGCCGGCATCCACGGCTGCTGGGTCCTCCACACCGAGTACGACGACCTCGACGAAGAGCACCTCGGCACCGACGACGCAGGACCGGACGACGCAGGCCCGGACGACGCGGACCTGCACGACGCGGACCTGGACGACGAACGGGCCGCACAGCACCGGCGCCAGAGCCGCGAGAACTTCGCCCGCCTCGTCCGCGAAACCGCCGCCCGCCACCGCGACCGGCTGCTCTGACCGCACCTCCCCGCTCCGACGGGGACGGCGGAGTCGCCCCTACCCCCCAGCAGCAGCGGGGGCAGGGGCGATCCAGAGGTTGCCGTCAGCCTCTCCGCAGGCCGCCGTCGGCGCTCTGCTTGCTGCCGGTCAGGAACCGGTGGGGGTGACGTTGCACCGCTCTGCCGGGAGTTCGCTGAGGTAGCCCTTGGCGATGAGGTTGTTGACCTTGTAGCCGCCCTCGAGCCCTGCGGGCGCGAGGTTCGGGTCGAGCCACTCCTGCACGCCTCCGCCGGGCATCCCGTAGAAGGCGGCCACGTGCCCCTTCTGCACCTTGAACACCGCCTCGGCTCGCAGGCAGTGGTAGCCGCCGTTGAGGGCGTCGGGTGTCACCGCCATCTGGACGAAGGGCGTTCCGGGATCGGCGAGGTATCCGCCGCCGTTGAGGATGTCGCCGAACCGGATCAGCTTGGTCCCGATCGGCACCGCGTACACCGTCTGGTCGAGCACGCCGTCGAGCCTCTGGAAGCCACGGTCGGGCGCGTACGCCCACCGCTTGTCCTTCGCGTCGTAGTACAGCTGGACGAAGTGGCTGGCGCTGAGCCCGCCGAAGCGCTGATACCCCCTCAGCAGCATGGCGGCCGGCTCGTCGTTCGGGATGGCGGCCGGCCCGAATCTCTCCTGGTCGCAGTAGTACACCCCGGTGATCGGCGACTCGGTGACCTCGGGCGGCGGCGGGCAGTCGTCGGGAATGACCGCCGCGGCCCGCGCGGACTGCGCGTTCACCGGCCGCACGTTCCCCGACTGTGCAGCAGCGGCGCCGCCTGCGGCGGTCAGTGCGGTGATCGGGAGGGCGCAGGCCAGGGAGGCGGCGAGCATCGTTCGTATACGCATGCAGTACTCCGGTTTCGTGGGGAGGGGGAGAGGGCGCCACGGCGGGGAAGGGGAAACAGGCACACGACACAGGCCGCGAGAGGGACGGCACACAGCAGCCGCCCACACCGTGCGCGATGGCCGCCGACGGTAGGACGGAACGTCAACTACGGGTAATTCATGCGGAATCCGGCGTTCTCGCCCTCGTCCGCGTTCTCCTGACTTCTCCGCCGTGTCCGGCGCCGCTTCGAAGTCCGCTACTCCGTACCCTCCCCGGAACCGGCCGATTCCCCGCTCAACCCGACCGGGCTACATCCGGGCGGACGGCCTGGCGGTCCCCTTCCTCGGCGGCGGGGCACCCGGGCGGCTGCTGCCGGTGGCGGCAGGCGACGGCCCGGCGGGTCGCCCGGCCGCCACCGCCCGCCGAAAGTGCTCCGTGCCGTCCGGACGGCCCAGCACCGCTCGTGGTCCGGGCGTGCAGAACAAAGCATGGAGAGCACGAACCGGGCGGCTGCGGGCATTCACGTGCCCGCCGACGGCCGAACGGATGAGCGGGATGACCGGAGGGTTGTGCGTGATGCGTACGCTGTACACCAGCCAGGGCAACGGCTCCCGGCTGCCGCGGAGAGTGGCCGCCCTGGCCGCGGCAGCAGGAACGGCCGTCCTCCTCGTGGCGTCGTGCTCATCCGGGAGCTCCTCCGGGCCCGCGACGCCGACGAACGCGGCGGGGGCGACGCTGTCGGAGGCACCCAACCCGTCGAGCTTCTCCGGGGAGCCGCCCTCCGCCTTCGCCTCCGCGCTGGAGTCGGCCTCGGCCTCGGTAGCCGCACGCTCGGCCTCGGCGGCGGCCGCCGCCTCGGCGTTCGAGGCATCGGCGAACGCGCAGGCCGCGCAGAACCGGGCGAAGGCGACCGAGGTGCTCAAGACCGTGGAGGGCCCCGGCAACGCCACCGCCGACATCACCCTGACCGGCGTGCCGCGATCCACCACCGGCGGCCTCCACGCCGCCGTCGTGACCATCGTCAACAGCACCCGCGAGGCCGCTTCCTACGCGGTCCAGGTGGACTTCACCGACGCGTCGGGCCACGCCGTCGACTCGGCGATCGTCGGCGCCGAGAACCTGGCCCCGGGCGGGAAGGCCAGTCCGATCGCCTTCAGCCGCCAGCCGGCCGATCTGGCCCTGGTCCCGGTCGTGGTGAAGGCCCAGCGCTACTGAGCCCAGCGCTCCTGAGCACACCCCGACCGGGCAACGCCCGACGTCCCGCCGGCTTCCCGTGCACCGGTGCACGGG
>NZ_JBHXML010000074.1:0-56342 GCF_042720345.1 Kitasatospora sp. NPDC058478
GTCACAGCCGGTGTCCCGACCGCCCGGATCACCGGCGCGCGAGTCGGTGTCCCGGCCGCCCGGATCACCGGCGCGCGAGATGGACGGTGAGGTCGGCCGCGATCTCGACCGTCTCGGGCAGCACCCGCGCGATCGCCTCGAAGGCCCGCCGCCGCCTCGGCGGCGGCAGTTGGAGGTACGCCGAGACGGTCGACAGGTGACCGAGGTAGTACGGGGCGCTCACCAGCAGGCGCCGCCGGATGACGGACTGCCGGACGTCACGGAACAGCCGGGACCGTTCCAGCTCCGTACCCGGCCACTGCAGTTCCTCCTCGGGAGCGGTCCCGTCCGGGGACGGGACGTCGTCGCTCTCCAGGAACGGCGCCCGGGCCGCCCGCACGGCCTCCTCGACGGCCGGGTCGGCCAGCTGGAACGGCCCGCCGAGGTTGGCGAACACTCCCTCCGGCTCCAGCAGTTCGGCCACCCGTGACCACCGGCCCTCCGGGCGCGTCCAGTGCAGGGCCGCCGCCGCGTAGACCAGGTCGTACGTCCCGCCCGGCCGCAGGTCCTCGAACGCGGCCCGGACGGTCCGCACGTTCGGGGGCGCCGTCCTGCGCAGTTCGGCGAGCATGGCCGCGTCGGGCTCCGTCGCCGTGACGTCGACCCCGCGCCCGGCGAACAGCCGGGTCGCCTTGCCGGTGCCCGCACCGATCTCCAGTGCGGTCCGCACCGGCCGGCCCGCGTACGCCGCCACCGTGTCGAAGAGTTCGTCAGGGTACCCCGGCCGGAAACGTTCGTAGGCTTCGGCGATCGCGCCGAAGCTCAGTGCACGAGCAGACATGCCGAGCATCCTGACACGACCGCGGCGGGCCGTGCCCCGGGTTTTCCGCCGCCGCACCGCGCCCGGAGGAGTGGTGTGGGTCCGGAATCAGCCGGTTGTCGGTAATGAACGATTGTGTTCCCTATACCTCGGGGATACTGCCGGTGTCAGTGGACGGACCCGCCCCTCACCGTCGTTCGCTCCCGAGCCATTGGGGACCTGCCATGGTCACCTCGCGCGCCCTGGCCCCGGCGCCGCCCGCACCCGCACGACGCGGCCAGCACCCGGGGACAGCCCTCACCGTCATCGCGGCCACCCAGCTCATGGTGGTCCTCGACGTCACGATCGTGAACATCGCCCTGCCGCACATCCAGCAGGCGCTGAGGTTCAACACCACCGACCTGTCCTGGGTCGTCAACGCCTACACCCTCACCTTCGGCGGGCTCCTGCTGCTGGGCGGGCGGATGGGCGACATCCTCGGGCGCCGGCGCGTGTTCGTCGCCGGGGTCCTGATCTTCAGCCTCGCCTCACTGCTCGGCGGCGTCGCGCAGTCCTCCGGCTGGCTGCTGGCCGCGCGCGCACTCCAGGGCCTGGGCGCGGCGATCGCCTCGCCGACCGCGCTCGCCCTGATCGCGACCAACTTCCCGGAGGGCCCGGCCCGCAACCGCGCCTTCGGCGTGTACTCGGCCGTCGCGGGGGCGGGCGGCGCCGTCGGCCTGCTCGCCGGCGGGATACTGACCTCCTGGCTTTCCTGGCGGTGGGTGCTGTTCGTCAACGTGCCGATCGGCATCGCGATCGCGCTGCTGGCGCCGCTCTACATCAACGAGTCCGAGCGGCACCCCGGACGCTTCGACCTGACCGGCGCGTTCGCCGCCACGGCGGGCATGGTCTCGCTGGTCTTCGGCTTCATCCGGGCCTCCGACCACGGCTGGACCGACCCCGTGACGCTCACCTCGTTCAGCCTCGCCGCGCTGCTGCTGGCGGCCTTCCTGTTCCACGAACGGCGGGCGCCGCAGCCGATCACCCCGCTGCACCTGTTCCGCGACCGCAACCGCTCCGGCGCCTACGGGCTGCTGCTCTGCGTGGCCGCGACCATGTTCAGCATCTTCTTCTTCATGACCCTGTTCGTTCAGGACGTCCTCGGGTTCAGCCCGCTGCGGGCCGGCCTCGCCTTCCTGCCGATCAGCGCCGCGAGCGTCGTCGCCGCCCAGTTCGCCGCCCGCAACCAGCTGCGGTACGGGCGCAGGCCGTTCCTGGTGGTGGGCTCGCTGTTGGTGGCGGGCGGGGCGTTCTGGTCCACCCGGCTCGACGCCCACAGCGGCTACCTGACCGGGGTCCTCGGCCCGACCCTGCTGTTCGGCCTCGGGATGGGCTCGATCTTCGTCCCGGCCACGCTGACGGTGGTCTCCCGGGTCGCCCCGCACGAGACCGGCGCGGCCACCGGCATGCTCAACACCACCCAGCAGGTGGGCGGCTCGCTGGGGCTGTCGATCCTGGTCACGGTCTACGGCGCGGCCGGCCGCACCGAGGCCGGCCGGCAGGTCGGCGCGTTCCTGCGGCAGGCCACCCCGGAGCAGGCGGCCCGGTTCCGGGCCACCGGAAAGCTGCCGGCGCCGTACTCCTCCGAGGTGCTGGCGCACGGCATCTCCAGGGCGTTCGACATGGGCCTGGCCTTCGCCGTGCTCGCGGCGCTGATCGCCCTGTTCGTCATCAGGGCCGACCGGGAGGCGCCGCCCGTCAGCCCTTCGGGGGACGGCACTTGACAGGGCGTCCGGACATCGCCGACAGTCCATCTTGCAATGGTTTTCATCTTCGATAACCAGACTCCGCGAAAGAGGACACCCATGTCGCTCGACGTCTCCCCCGCCCTCCTCGCCCAGGCCGAGCACGGCCGGGTCAACCAGGCCGACTTCCTCGACACCGTGCGCGCCTCCCTCCCCTACGCCTACCAGGTCGTCGCCGGGCTCAGCACCGAACTCAGCGCCACCGAGGACGAGTTCACCACCGACAACACCACGCCCACCGACGAGGAGCGCGCCCAGCTGCTGCGCGCGCTCGCCAGCAACGCCATCCGCGGCAGCCTGGAGGACCACTTCGGCGTCAAGCTCGCCTTCGTCAACTGCCACCGCGTCGGCGCCTTCCGCCCCGGCACCGAGGACGGCGACGCCTACCGCGAGTTCACCTCGCTGCACAACCAGATCCGCAACCAGAGCCCGGAGCTGCGCAGCTGCTGACCCACCCGGACGCGCGGCGGACCCCCGCCCGGGGGAGGGGGGCCCGCCGCGCCCCGTACCGGGTCGATGTGGAGACGGGATTGCGCCGTGTTGCGCGCCGATGTCCGATCCCGCGCCGATCTTGTGGGGACGCGAGCCGCCTGCGTACGTTCGACGGGCACCACCCGCCCGGCCCTCCCGGGGCCGCCTCACACCACCCGGAGCCACCCACCATGCCGCCGACCCCACGACCGCTGCGGAAACTCGGCTTCCTGACCATCGGACTGTTCGACGAGGCCGACCCGCGCCGGGGCCACGAGTCCACCCTCGACCTCATCACCCTCGGCGAGCAGCTCGGCTTCGACAGCGCCTGGCTGCGCCACCGCCACCTCCAGTACGGGATCTCCTCCCCCGTCGCCGTCCTCGCCGCCGCCTCCCAGCGCACCAGCCGCATCCACCTCGGCACCGCCGTCACCCCGCTCGGCTGGGAGAACCCGCTGCGCCTCGCCGAGGACCTCGCCACCGTCGACATCCTGTCCGGCGGCCGCCTCAACCCCGGCTTCAGCGTCGGCCCGCCCACCCACTACGACCGGGTCCGCGGCGCGCTCCACCCCGACACCGGCGAGCACGAGGACTTCGGGACCGGCCGCGCCGAGCGCCTCCTCGGCCTCGTCCGCGGCGAACCCGCCTCCGACTTCGCCGGCACCGAGGGCATCGAGGTGTACTCCCGCCGGGTCCAGCCGCATTCCCCCGGCCTCGCCTCCCGGCTCTGGTACGGCGCCGGCAGCCTGCGCTCCGCCCGCTGGGCCGGCGAGCACGGGCTCAACCTGCTCACCAGCAGCATCGTCAAGGCCGGGGAGCCCGGGGAGTCCGAGGACTTCGCCGAGATCCAGCGCACCCAGATCCGCGCCTTCCGCGCCCAGCACCCCCACGGCGAGCGCGCCCGCGTCTCCCAGGGCCTCGTCGTCATCCCCACCGACGGTGCCAGCCCCGAACAGCTCGCCAAGTACCAGGCGTACGCCCTCGCCCGCACCCCGCGCACCCTCGCCCCGCAGGGCCCGGCCCGGATGGTGTTCGCGCCCGACCTGGTCGGCCCGTCCGAGGAGATCGCCGAGCGGCTGCACGCCCACGCCGGCTACCAGGAGGTCGACGAGGTCGCCTTCGCCCTGCCGTTCACCTTCGACCACCAGGACTACGTGCAGATCCTCACCGACCTCGCCACCCGCCTCGGCCCCGCCCTCGGCTGGCAGCCCTCGGCCGGGCACGGCTGACCCGGCGACCGGCCGCGCCGAGGGGCGCGGCGGCTCAGGGCCGGTCGGGGCCGCGGGTGGGCAGCGTCTGGCTGTAGACGACGCTCGTGGTCGTGCTGCCGAAGCCGGCCAGCTCGTCCACGAGCGTCTCCAGATGCTCCATGGAGGTCGCGGCGACCTTGAGGGTGTAGCAGTCGTCGCCGGTGGTGCGCAGGCACTCCAGGAGCTCCCGCCGCTCGGCGAGCAGCCGGCGCAGCGGCTCGTGCCGGTTGCCCGGGTACTTCAGCCGGACGACGGCGAGCACGGGGTAGCCGACCTTGGCCAGGTCGACCACGGCGTGGTAGCCGGTGATGACGCCCAGCGTCTCCAGGTTCCGCACCCGTTCCGTGGTGGCGGACGAGCTGAGGTTCACCCGCCGCCCCAGCTCGCTGAGGGAGATCCGGGCCTCCCGTTGCAGCTGTCCGATGATCTGCCAGTCGACGTCGTCGAGATTCACGGCCATTGTGCGATCCTACCGGCAGAACCACGGCGGAGAGCGATGATCACCGGGATGGTTCGGTTCCGTCGGCCATGATCACCGGGATAGCCTCGGTCCATGCAACTTGGCGTCAACGTACCGAACTTCGGGCCCGGGACGGACCCCGGCGTGCTGCGCGAATGGGCGCGGACCTCGGAGGGGCTCGGCTTCGACCTCCTCATGCTGTCGGACCATGTGACCATCACCCCGGACGTGGCCGTGCGGTACCCGGAGCCGTTCTACGAGCCGTTCACCACGCTGTCCTGGCTGGCCGGTCTCACCACGGACCTGCGGCTGGGCACGAGCGTGCTGATCCTGCCCTACCGGCACCCGCTGCTGACGGCCCGGCTGGCCGCCAACCTCAGCCGGCTCAGCGGCGGCCGGTTCGTCCTCGGGGTGGGCGTCGGCTGGGCGCGGCAGGAGTTCGACGCGCTCGGCGTGCCGTTCGCCGCGCGCGGCCGGCTGACCGACGAGTACCTGGGCGTGCTGCGGGACGCCTGGCGTCCGGAGACTCCGGGGGCGGGGATGGGGACGGGGGGCCACGCCGCCCCGACGCCCGTCTGGGTCGGCGGCCACAGCGGGGCGGCGATCCGGCGCGCGGTCAGGTTCGGCGACGCCTGGCACCCGCTGCGGCTCCCCCTGCCCCTGATGCGCTCGATCCTGGCGGAGCACTCGCTGCCGGGGTTCTCCCCCCGCATCGCCCTGCGGATCACCGAGGCGCCGGTCGACGATCCCGAGCGGCCCGCCGGGGTAGGCACCGTCGAGCAGGTCCTCGACGACCTCGACCAGCTGCGGCTGCTCGGCGCGGACACCGTCGTCCTCGACCCCTACCACGGCGATCCGGAGGAGACCCGTCGGCCCCGCGCGGCCTGGCAGGCGCTCACCACCGTGGCCACCCACTGGAAGGACCGATCGTGATCACCCCGGCCGACGAAACCCTCCTGCGGCGCGCCGTCGCCCTCGCGGCCCGGGCGGTCGCCCTGGGCGACGCACCGTACGGCTCCCTGCTGGCCGGCCCGGACGGCACGATCCTCGCCGAGGCGCACAACACGGTGCGGCGCGACGACGACATCACGGCCCACCCGGAGCTGAAGCTCGCCCGCTGGGCGGCCCGCGAACTCGACCCGGACCTGGCCGCCCGCACCACCCTCTACACCAGCTGCCAGCCCTGCGGCATGTGCGCCGGCGGCATCGTCCGCTCCGGCCTCGGCCGGGTGGTCTTCGCGCTCTCCACCGAGCAACTCGTCGAGCTCAACCCGCAGTCGGGCGCCTGGCCGACGGTGGCCCAGGACGGCCCGGCCCTGTTCGACGAGGCGCGCGCACCCCTCGACGCCTACTACCGGCCAGGCCGCTGACGTCGACGCGCCGGGCGGGCACTGGTCAGATGACTAAGCGCTTGCTTAGACTCGGGCCTCCAGTGCAGGCCCGCACGCGCCCCCAGGAGACGTCATGACCGCGACCAACCGTCAGATCCGCCTCGCCCGTCGGCCGGTCGGGGAGGTGCGGGCGGAGGACTGGGCACACGGGTCGAAGCCGGTGGGGGCGGCCGGGCCCGGGGAGTTCGTGGGGCGGACGCGGTACGTGTCGCTGGACCCGGCGATGCGCGGGTGGCTGGACGACCGGCCGTCCTACCTGCCGCCGGTCGGGCTGGGCGAGGTGATGCGGGCCGGGTCCGTGGTCGAGGTCGTCGAGTCCGACCACCCGAAATTCCGCGTCGGCGACCACGTGGTCGGCAGCTTCGGCGTCCAGGAGTACGTGGTCTCGGACGGCAAGGGCGCGCTGAAGGTCGACCCCGCGCTCGCGCCGCTGTCGACGTACCTCGGCGCGCTCGGCATGCCCGGGATGACCGCCTACTTCGGGCTGCTGGACGTCGGGGCGCTCAAGGAGGGCGAGACCGTGGTGGTCTCCGGCGCCGCCGGGGCCGTCGGCAGCCTGGTCGGGCAGATCGCCAGGATCAAGGGCTGCCGGGTGGTCGGCATCGCGGGCGGCCCCGAGAAGTGCGCGCTGCTCACCGGGGAACTGGGCTTCGACGCGGCGATCGACTACCACTCCGAGGACCTCCGCAAGGCGCTGCGCGACCACGCGCCCGACGGCATCGACGTGTACTTCGACAACGTCGGCGGGGACGTCCTGGACGCCGCGCTCACCCGGCTCGCGATGCACGCCCGGGTGGTGCTCTGCGGGGCGATCAGCCAGTACAACAACGAGACCGCCGTGCAGGGCCCGTCCAACTACCTGTCACTGCTGGTGCGGCGGGCCCGGATGGAGGGCTTCGTGGTGTTCGACTACGCGCCCCGCTACCCGGAGGCGGCCCGGGAGCTCGCGGGCTGGATCGCGGACGGCCGGATCAAGGTCAAGGAGCACGTGGTGGAGGGGACGGTGGACGACTTCCCGACCGTCCTCGGGATGCTCTTCCGCGGGGAGAACACCGGCAAGCTGGTGCTGCGGCTGGCCTGAGCTCAGGTCTCAGCTCTGGCCTGAACTCCGGCCTGATCCCGGCCCGGTGCGGCGGCGACGTGGTGTCCGCCGCCGCACCGGGGGTGTTCAGAGCAGGCGCTTGATCTCGCCGCGCGCCCGGTAGAAGCCGCCCGAGGCGGACTCCCGCACCTCGGCGACCAGGTACCGCGCCCCCGCGACCCGGACGTCCTTCGGGAACTGCACCCGCCGGCCCGGGTCGAAGCCCGCCGACACCACCCGCACCCGCAGCCGGGCGCCGTCCTGCACGCACTCGACCTCGATCCCGCCGCCGGGCAGGCCGCCGGTGCCGGTGACCACCGTCTCCAGGGCCGTGCCCGGCCGAACCGCCTCCCAGCCGGCGTTACGCACCTCGGCGGTGGCCGGCAGCGTCCCGCCCTCGGCCGCCCGGACGGCCTGCTCGCTCGCGTCCAGGCAGGCGAGCGAGCCGTCCGTGGTCACCAGGTAGAGCCGCCCGTCCCGGTACTGCATGCTGTACGCGGAGCCGCAGCCGGTGGCGAGCTTCCACAACCGGGTGCCGTCGGCGGCGAAGCAGTACACCGAGGAGTGGTTGTCCCCGGCGAAGACGTACTCGCCGTCCGGGGAGGCCGCGCAGGAGAACACGGCGGCGTCGCAGCGGTAGGCGGCGACCTCGGAGCCGTCGGACTTGCGCAGCCGGTGCACCCAGCCGCGCCCGGTGCCGGCGAACACCTCGTCGGCCTCCTGCCAGCCGAACAGCACCTCGCCCTTGGTCGCGGTGTGCCACAGCTGGTCGCCGCCGCGCGCCGCGTAGCGGGCGACGCCGCGCGAGTGGCCGTGGTAGACGCCGTCCGCGTCGCAGCGCACCATCCAGCCGGAGCGACCCTCGGCCTTGCGGCGCCACTGGAACTCGTCCTCGTGGTCGACGGTGGTCAGCCCGCCGCGTTCGTCGGCGACGCCGAGGACGCCGTCGTGGATGTCGAGCCAGAAGATGTCCACGTCCTCGGCTATCTCGTACGCCACCCGGGGGACCTTCCCACCCAGGTCGTACACCTTGCCGTCGTCGCAGCCCGCGTAGATCCACCAGTCGTCGGCGACGATGCACTTGACGCCGTCCGGCAGGCCGAACCGGGCGGTGACCTCGCCGTCGTGGGTGAGGGTGTAGACGTCGCCGCGCTCGTTGCCGACCCAGGCGTGCTCCTCGCCGACGAAGACGCCGAAGGCCGGCGAGCCGGAGCGGAACCGCCACAGCAGCGGCGCCTGGTTCGCCGTCGAACGGGTGCTGACGAGCTGCCGCCTGGTCACCGCCCGGCGCTGGCGCACGCCCTGGACGGCCGGCGCGTAGCCCTTGCGGACCTTCTCGCCGATCTTCTTGGCCGCCGACGCCGCGGCCTTCTCGGCGCTCGGGAAGCTGGTCGACTTGGCCTGCCCCTCCTCGCCGATCCGCCCGTACCGGACCGTCACCGTACTGCCGGCGAGCCGCACCTCGTAGAACTTGTGCGCGCTCCCCTCCTCCTCGGACAGTTCGAGGTAGGTGACCTGCTCTTCCACGGCGACGGACACGACGAAGTCCCCTTTCGGGTTTTCGGGCAACGGAGACGGGAGGCGAGACGGGGCCTGTTCGCGGCCCCGCTCACCGACAACCCCCAACCTAGGGGGCGGCACTGACAGCGCGTCCCGCTGGGCTTGCCCGGAACCCCGCTTCCCACTTGTCGCCTCACGAACCATTCTTCCGCCGTACATCTGGCCGTCGCCCGCCGCGCACGGTAGGGATCGGGTGGCGTTGCTAGAACCGCAGCGCCCGAACTTTCTTGTCCGTGCTCAGACCGCCGGGCCACCAGCCCGAGCGGCCGTCAGGAGGAAGCTCATGCGGAGTACCCAGCGAGTCCGGCGCAGAGCGATGGCGGGGGCGTCCGCCGCAGCCGTGGTGGGGGCGCTGCTGGCGCTGCCCGGCGGCGTCGCCCAGGCGGCGTCACCCGACGTGGTGATCAGCCAGGTGTACGGCGGGGGCGGCAACTCCGGTGCCCCGTACGCCAACGACTTCATCGAGCTGTACAACCGCGGCACCGCGCCGGTGTCCGTCACCGGCTGGACGGTGCAGTACGCCTCGGCGGGCGGCACGTCCTGGGGCCGGACCACCCTGTCCGGCACGATCGCGCCGGGGCGTTTCCTCCTGGTGCAGGAGGCCGCCGGGGCCGGGACGGGCGCGGCGCTGCCGACGCCGGACGCCACCGGGACCCTCAACCTGGCCGCGACCTCCGGCAAGGTCGCGCTGGTCACCAACGGCACGGCGCTGACCTGCGGTTCGGGCTGCGCGACGCAGCCCGGAGTGAAGGACCTGGTCGGCTACGGGTCGAGCGCCAGCTCCGCCGAGGGCTCGCCGACCGGCAACCTGTCCAACGCCACCGCCGCCCTGCGCGTCGGCGGCGGCGCCACCGACACCGACAACAACGCGGCGGACTTCACCATCGGCGCCCCGACGCCGCGCAACTCCGCCTCCACCGGCGGCGGCACCACCACCGGCGCCCGAATACACGACATCCAGGGCGCGGCCCGCACCTCCCCGCTCGCCGGCAGCGCCGTGAGCGCGGTGCCCGGCGTGGTCACCGCCGTCGGGCCCAACGGCTTCTGGTACCAGGACCCGCAGCCCGACAACGACCCCGGCACCAGCGAGGGCGTCTACGTCTACACCGCCGGCGCGCCCACCGTCGCCGTCGGCGACTCCGTCACGGTGAGCGCCACCGTCAGCCAGTACCGCCCCGGCGGCAGCGGCGGCACCACCAACCTGTCGATCACCGAACTCACCGCGCCCAGCGTCACGGTGCTCGCCCACAACGCGCCGCTGCCCGCGCCCACCCTGGTCGGCCTCGGCGGGCGGGTGCCCCCGGCGGCGGTGATCTCCAGCGTCACCGGCGGGGACGTCGAGACCGCCGGGAACTACCAACCCGCCACCGACGGCATCGACTTCTGGGCCTCGCTGGAGGGCATGCGGGTCGAGATCGACAACGCGGCCGTGGTCGGCCCCAGCAACAAGTACGGCGACCTCCCCGTCGTGCCCCAGGGCAGCACCACCCGCACCAACCGGGGCGGCATCCTGCTCCAGGCGAACGACGGCAACCCGGAGCGGGTGACCCTGGCGAACGCGCTCGCGCCCACCCCGGCCGCCAACGTCGGCGACACCCTGACCGGCGCGACCGTCGGCGTGCTCGACTACTCCTTCGGCAACTTCAAGCTCCAGGTCACCGCGACCCCGGCGGTCACCTCCGGCAACCTCGCCCCCGAGGTCACCGCCGCCCCGACGGCCGGCCAGCTCGCCGCCGCCACCTTCAACGTGGAGAACCTCTCCCCCGCCGACCCGCAGAGCAAGTTCGACGGCCTCGCGGCGGGCATCGTCACCAACCTGCGCGCGCCCGACCTCGTCGCCCTGGAGGAGATCCAGGACAACAGCGGCCCCACCGACGACGGCACCACCGCCCCCGACCAGACCCTCGCCAAGCTCACCGCCGCCATCTCGGCGGCCGGCGGCCCGGCCTACTCCTACCGCCAGATCGACCCGGTGGACGGCCAGGACGGCGGCCAGCCCGGCGGCAACATCCGCCAGGTGTTCCTGTTCCGCACCGACCGCGGCCTGAGCTTCACCGACCGCCCCGGCGCCGGCTCCACCACCGCCGACTCGGTGGTCAACAACGGCGGCACGCCCCAACTCGCCTACTCCCCCGGCCGGATCGACCCGACCAACACGGCGTTCAACTCCAGCCGCAAGCCGCTCGCCGGCGAGTTCCGCTGGAACGGCAAGCCGGTCTTCGTGATCGCCAACCACTTCAACTCCAAGGGCGGGGACCAGCCCCTGTTCGGCCGCTACCAGCCGCCCGCGCACCCGTCCGAGACCCAGCGCCACAACCAGGCGACGGCGGTGAAGAGCTTCACCGACCAGATCCTGGCGGTGGACCCGAACGCGGCGGTCATCGTGCTCGGCGACCTCAACGACTTCGAGTTCTCGCAGACCGCCGACATCCTCACCGCCGGCGGCTCGCTGACCGACCTGCCGCGCACCCTGCCGCTGCCCGAGCGCTACACCTACGTGTACGAGGGCAACTCCCAGGTGCTGGACCACATCCTCATCTCCGGCGCGCTGGCGGCGAAGCCGTACAGCTACGACATCGTGCACATCAACAGCGAGTTCAGCACCCAGCTGAGCGACCACGACCCGCAGGTCGTGCGGATCCCGCTGCCCTGACGCACGACACCGGCGCGGTGCCGGCCTCACCCCTGGCGGGGAGGCCGGCACCGCGTTCGCCGTTCAGCCTCCGGCCACGGCGGCCAGCAGGGCGCGCAGGGCCTCGTCGTCGCGGATGCCGGCGCCCGCGAAACAGCCCCCGACGATCCGGCGGTCGCGCCCGGCGAGGTCGGCCAGGCGGCGGCGCTGACCGTCGTCCAGGGCGGTGGTGCCCAGGGCCGCCAGGGCCTCGCCCGCGCCCCGGAGGTCCGACCCGGTCTCGGCCGCGCGCAGGGCGGCCTCGACCAGGCGCCCTCGGTCGAGAGCGGCGCCGTCGGCCACCGCGAGGAGGGCCAGCACGGCGGCCGGGGCCTTCACCCGGTCGGCGAGCAGCCCGTCGAGCCTGGCGGTGAGCGGGCGGGCGGCCGGCCCCAGGAGGGCGGCGACGCGGGCCGCGCGGACGGCCGTCCGGTCGAACCACGCCCCGTCATCGGCGCGCCGCAGGACGCCGTCCAGGATCGGGACGACCTCGGCCGCGGCCCCGGTGATCCGCCACAGCGCGTCGGCCACCGCCAGGTCGGCCTCCAGCACCGGCGAGGTATCGGGCACTGGGGAAGTGTCGGGCATCGGGGAAGTGTCGGGCACGCCTCCGGCGCTCAGCGCGGCGCGCAGGGCAGGGGCCAGCAGGAGGGCCCCGGGGCCCAGGCCGGCGGCGGCCCGGGCGGCCTCGGCGACCGCGTACGGGCCGGCCGCGAGCCGGTCGGCGAGTACCCCGAGCAGCGCCTCGGGATCACCGGTGAGGTCGTACAGCGCCCGGGCCGCCGCGACGGAACCGGGCACCTCCCGCAGCGCGGCGGCGGCGCGGTCACGCTCCGCCGCCGGGCCGTCCACCGCGACGGCCGCGACGGCGGCCGCCGCCTCCGGGCGGTGCGGCAGCACCGCGCACAGCTCGGGCAGGGCCGAGGCGGCCGCGCGGCCCCACTGGCGCACCAGGCGGAACAGCTGGTGGTGCTCGTTGCCGCCGAGCTGCCCGGCCGTCAGCCGGGCGCGGACGGCCGCGAGCAGCTCGGGGTCGAAGGGGAACGGCGCGTCGGCGGGGGCCCGCTGGCCGGCCGCGGCCTCCAGCGCGCGCGGGCGCCGGCCCAGGGCACGGGCGAGCAGCGGGGCCGCCGTCCGGGGTGCGACCAGGACGAGCGCGGCCAGGGCCTCGTCGGCGGGCCCGTCCTCGGCCTGCGCGGCCCGGGCGGCCAGCCCCGGGGCGGCCTCGGCGGCGGCCGGGCCGAGGTTGCCGAGCAGGTGCGCCACGTCGGGGTCGGCGACGAGCTGGGCGAGCGCCGGAAGCAGCCGCCGGGGCGCGCTGCGCGACAGCTGGCAGGCGTGGTCGGCCGCCCAGACGGCCTCGGCCCGCACCTCGGGGCGCTCGTCGCACAGGGCCCGGTCGAACAGGGCGTAGGCGGCGTCGCGGTCGGCGGGCGTCCCGCGCAGCAGCAGCTCCTCGGTGATCACGCGCAACGGCTCCCGGCGGTCCAGGTCGTACCGGTCGACGGCGACCGGGTCGGCGGGCAGCAGGGCGAGGACGGCGGCGTGGTGGGCGCCCGTCCACGGCTCGCCCGCGTCCAACCCGGCGAGGACCGCGGCCAGGCGCAGCGGCGCCGGCGTGCCCTCGCCCAGCAGCGGCCCGACCTCGGCCGCGGCCCCGGACCGGTCCAACCGGCCGAGAGCGGTGAGCAGTTCACCGCGGACGACGGGGTCGGTCTCGCTCGCCCAGCGGCGACGCAGCGCGGGCAGGGCGGCCTCGACGGCCCTGGTCTGGCCGACGGCCCAGGCGGCGGCCTGCCGGACGGCGGCGCTGCCGTCCGCCAGCAGCGGCAGCAGCAACGGGAGTTGGCCGACGACAGCGGCCCGGACGGGGGCGGGCGGGACCTCCCCGCCGCCCTCCCGCTCCCCGTCCCGATCCCCGTCCCGCGCTCCGTCCCACTCACCCTCGCTCTCGGCCAACCCGCCGAGCAGGCCCAGGACTTCGACCGTCCCGCAGCCGGCCGCCGCGATCCGGGCCAGATAGGGGACGGCGTCCGCGCTGGCCGTGTACACCGAGCCCTGGTGGAGGATGCACGAGTAGAGCTCGGCGAGCGCCTCGTCGGCCTGCTCGCCGCCGGCGGCGAGCGCGCGCAGCAGGCCGGGCAGGTTTTCGGCGGGTCCGTAGGCGTGCGAGACGGCCGCCCAGGGGTGGGCGTCGAGTCCGTCGAGGGCGTGGGCGAGGTCCATGGGCGGATCATCGCAGCCGCCACCGACAGTACTCAGGCGTCCCGTAGTGCTCAGGCCTCCCGGCGGGTCAGGCGTCCCGGCGGGAGGGTCAGGCATCCCGGCGGGTCAGGCCGAGGGCGGCCAGGGTGAGGGCGACGGCGAGGTAGCCGGCGAGGGTGGCCAGGCAGCCGGCCGCGCCGAGCCGGTCGATGCCGCCCGCGGAGGCGACGGTGCTGCCCAGGCCCTCGAAGACGCTCTGCAGGCCGAACCGGGTGGCGCCGTCACCGAGCGGCGCCAGCAGCATCGGCGAGAGGAAGAACAGGCCGAACAGCACGGCGACGGCGCCCGCGGTGTGGCGCACCAGGAAGCCGAGCGCCAGGCCGAGCAGGGCGAAGACGGAGAGGAACACGCCGCAGCCGACGACCGCGCGCGCCACGCCCGGGTCGCCGAGCGACACGGCCAGGTGCTTCCCGGCCAGGGCCCGTTGGCCGAGCAGGAAGGTCAGGAACGCCAGCAGCTGCCCGAGCAGCGCCGACACCCCGCCGACCACCAGCGCCTTGGCCGCGAACACCTGGCCCCGCCGGGGCACGGCGGCCAGGGTGCTGCGGATCTGGCCGGTGGTGTACTCGCTGGAGGCGGCCAGGGTCCCCAGCGTGCCGATCGCCAGGACAGCGACGTAGAAGCCGCCGGAGAAGCCGTAGCGGACGGGGTCGAAGCGCTCGCGCTGGACGGCCGTCCAGACGTCCCAGTTGTCGGCGGCGCTGCCGTAGTCGATCAGGCCGATGAACAGGGCGGCGGCGAGCGCGACGACGGCGGTGAGCGGGGTCGCGCGGACGCTGCGCAGCTTGACCCACTCGCCGGCCAGTGCGCCTCGGGTGGTGGGGGCGGTCATGTGGTCCTCTTTCCGGACGTAGTGGTGGTGACCGTCATGCGGTCCGCCTTCCGGACGTACCGGTGGTGGCGCGGTAGTCGACGGTCTCGCCGGTGGCGTCCAGGAACGCCTGCTCCAACGAGGCCTGCCGGACGGTGAGTTCGTGGACGCCGAGGCCGTGCGCCGCGGCCAGCTCGCCGATCGCCGCCGGTTCCAGGCCGCCGACGGCCAGTGCCCCGCCGGGCTCCTCGGTGACCGGGACGGCCCCGGCGGCGCGCAGCAGCCGGGCCAGTTCGGCCGGCCGGGCGCAGCGGACCAGGACGTCGGTGCGCGCGTTCTCGGCGAGGAAGTCGGCGGTGGGGCGGTCCGCGACGAGCCGGCCGCGCCCGATGATCACCAGGTGGTCGGCGGTGACGGCCGTCTCGCTCATCAGGTGCGAGGAGAGCAGGACGGTCCGGCCCTCGGCGGCCAGGTCGCGCAGCAGGGTGCGGATCCAGTGCACGCCCTCCGGGTCGAGCCCGTTGACCGGTTCGTCGAGCAGTAGGACGGGCGGGTCGCCGAGCAGGGCGGCGGCGATGCCGAGGCGCTGCTTCATGCCGAGGGAGAACCGCCCGGCCTTGCGGCGGGCCGCCTGTTCCAGGCCGGTGCGGGCCAGCACCTCGCGGACCCGGGACGGCCCGATGCCGTTGGTGACGGCGATGCCGAGCAGGTGGTGGTAGGCGGAGCGGGCGGGGTGGACGGCGCCGGCGTCGAGCAGCGCCCCGACTTCCCGCAGCGGGTGGCGCAGGGCCGCGTACGGCCGGCCGTTGACGGTCGCCCGCCCGCTGGTCGGGGCGTCCAGGCCGAGGATCATCCGCAGCGTGGTGGACTTGCCCGAGCCGTTCGGCCCGAGGAAGCCGGTGACCTGTCCCGGCCGGACCGTGAAGGTCAGCCCGTCCACGGCGACGGCGCCGCCGTAGCGCTTGGTGAGGTCGCGTACCTCGATCATCGTGGTGCCTTTCCGGGTTTCCCGGTCGGCCGAGGGGGCCGACGCGGGCTCCACGCTCCCGCCCGGGCCCGGTGCGGGGCGTCCCGCCGTGGGGGGAGATCACGGCGTTCGGCGGGGCCGGCCTCTGCCCGTGGTCGTAGGCCCACAGGGCGATGCCGGGCGCGGGGGCCGCCGCTAGCCTGGGGAAATGCCCCGTGCTCCGCATCCGCCGGTGACCAGGAGGCTGCGCCCGGGCCACTGGGTCGCGGTCGACCTGGCGGTCTCGCTGGCCCTGACCGTGCTCACCTGGTTCCGGGTGCTGGACGCCTACCGGGTGTTCGACCCGCACCACCGCGGCTACCCGAAGCCGACGTCGGCGGAGCTGGTGACGGTGCTGGTGTGCGTCGTGGCGGTGGGCGCGGCCGCCGGGCTGCGCCGGCTCGCGCCGGTGGCCGCGGCCGGGGTGGTGTTCGCCACCTGGGCGGTGGTGGTCGCGGTGGCCGGGCAGCTGACGATCGCCAACCTGGCCGGGTTCCTGGTGGTGGTCGCGGCGGCGATGGTCGTCTACCTGGTCGCGGCTGCCGGGCCGATGCGGCTGGGCCTCACCGTCCTGGCGTTCGGCCTGGTCGGGGCCGGGCTGAGCCGGTTCGGGTCGCGGGAGCTGTGGAACAACCTCGTGCTGTCCGCGCTGGAGGTCGTCACCGCGTGGGCGCTCGGCTGCGCGGTGGCCCGCTACCGGGCGTACGGCGCCGAGTTGCGCCGGCACCAGGTCGACCTGGCCACGGCGGAGCTGGCCGAGGAGCGGATCCGGCTGGCCCGGGAGCTGCACGACGTGATCGCGCACAGCATGAGCGTGGTCAACGTCCAGGCCGGGTACGGCCGTTTCGTGATCGGGCGGAATCCGGCGCAGGCCGAGCAGGCGCTGGCCGCGATCCAGGCGGTGAGCCGGGACGCGATGGTCGAGATGCGCGGCCTGCTGACCGTCCTGCGCGGCGCCGACGGGGCCGGGCTCGCGCCCGCGCCCCGGCTGGCCGATCTGGACCGGCTGGTGGCGAGCAGCGCCGAGGCCGGGGTGCGGGTGGAGCTGCGGGTGGGCGGCGTGGTCCGGGAGCTGTCCGACGGGGTCGAGCTGTCCGCGTTCCGGATCGTCCAGGAGGCGCTGACCAACGTGGTGAAGCACGCGCACGCGGTCGAGGCGCGGGTCGCCGTGGAGTTCGAGGAGGAGGCGCTGGTGCTGGAGGTGAGCGACGCCGGTCGCGGCGGGCCGGTCGGGGTCGGCGGGCACGGATTGGCGGGAATGGCCGAGCGGGTCGGGCTGTACGAGGGCCGGTTGGAGGCCGGGCCGCTGCCGGGCGGCGGGTTCCGGGTGCGCGCCGTGCTGCCGCTGGCCGACGCGGGCGGGCAGGAAACGTCGTGACGGGAGACGCCGCGAACGGGGCACCCGCCGGCCCACCGATCCGGGTCGTGGTGGCCGACGACCAGACCCTGGTACGGGCGGGCCTGGCCGGGATCGTGGCCGCCGCCGACGCCTTCGAGGTGGTGGGCGAGGCCGCCGACGGGGCGCAGGCCGTCCGGCTGGCCCGCGCCGGGCAGCCGGACGTGGTGCTGATGGACATCCGGATGCCGGGCACGGACGGCCTGGCGGCCACCCGGCAGATCACCGCCGAGAGCGCCGTGCGGATCCTGATCCTCACCACCTTCGACCTCGACGAGTACATCTACGGCGCGCTGCGCGCGGGGGCGTCCGGCTTCCTGCTGAAGTCGACCCCGCCCGAGGAACTGCTGGCCGCGATCCGGGTGGTCGCCGCCGGGGAGGCGCTGCTGGCCCCGAGCGTCACCCGCCGGCTGATCCGCGAGTTCGCCGCCCGGCCGGCCGCCGAGCCGGCGACCGCCACGCCCGGCGGCGACGAGCGGGAGCGGGTCCTGCGCGCCGTCACCGGGCGGGAGTTGGAGGTGCTGACACTGATCGGCCGCGGGTTGACCAACGCCGAGATCGCCGAGCAGCTGTCCGTCAGCACCGGCACGGTCAAAACGCACGTCGGCCACCTGCTGGCCAAGCTCGCCGCCCGGGACCGCGTGCACCTGGTGATCACCGCCTACCGCGCAACCCTCGTCGAGTCCTGACGGCCGCCCGCCCCAGGAGCCCTGGGGCGGACCGTGGACGGGACATCTCCTCAGACCGGCCTCAGGCCAGCCGCAGGGTCAGCGCGAACTGGGGCAGCGCGAGGAGCAGCACGGCGGTTCCGACCTCGATCCAGCGGTACTTCGCCCGGATGATCGCACTGGTCCCGGCCAGCGAGGACAACAGCGCCCCCACCGGATCACGACCCCCGCACTCGAAGGCGCGGCGCAGCCGCTCCACCCCCGCACCCGGCGCGATGTGCCCGAAGTAGGCCGGGCTGGTCGGGGCCTGCCGCTCGCCCTTCCGGTACCGGGGGACGAGGGCGGCCACGAAGCAGGCGACGGCCAGCAGCGCGCTCACCACCGCGCTCCACCACAGGAACGGCACCGCCCAGGCACGGGGCCCGGATCCGCCACCGCCCCCGCCCAGCGGGATGAACACCCCGAGAACCGCGCCGGTGAACGCCAGGAACACGGCGGCCTTGGCGTCGGCCCGGGTGAGCTCCATGCTGTTGGCGGCCACCAGGCGCTCGATCGCCGCCACCGCCGACGGGCTCGGGGCGGCGTCCGGGGCGGTGGTCGGTGCGGTGGTCGGTGCGGTCGGCACCCGGCCGCCGGGTATGCCGGCGGCGGTCACACCGGGCTCCCGTTCGCCACGCCGCCCGCCCAACCGTTGGCCTGCGAGCGGATCTCGACGAACTCCGGCCCGGCGCCCTGCGGCCCGGGGCCCGGCACCCGCCGTCCGAGCGCGATGAGGCGGTCGCGCAGCATCCGGGACAGCTCCTGCCTCTCCTGCTCGCTCAACTTGCCGAGCATCAGCGCCAGTTGGTCCTGCCAGGTGGTCTCACCCCGGAGCAGTTCGGCGTGGCCGACCGCCCAATCCAGGACCTCCCGGACCTGGTCCGGGTGTCTGGCCAGCCAGAGCGCCGCGAGCGACACCGGGCCCTCCTGAACGGCCCGGCGGCAGAACGCGTACTCGTCCTCGCTCTTGTCCATCCAGTTGTAGGGCACGTCGGCCCCGTCCGGCTCCCCGAGCCGCAGTTCGGCGTCGTGCTCCCGGGCGGACACGTCCGTGACTCGGTAGCCGAGGCCGCAGTGCGGCAGGAGGTGGGGCGTCGCGAGGTAGTGCATCAGCTCGGCCTCGGTCAGCCCGTGCCCGGCGGTGGCGAACTGCTCCTTGAGCTGGCGCAGACGCTGTTCGAGATCCTTGCGGACCGGCAGCCAGCCCCGCACGGTCCGCGCCCGCACGACGTTCACGGCGTCGTGCACCCACCACAGGACGTGGACGTCCACCGACTTCGTGCCGTACGGGGTCGACAGGCCGACCGCCCGCGTCCCGGACCGCTCGTCGAGCTCGACCAGGTAGGCCTCGTCGAATCCGCGCAGGCCCGTCCGGACCGCCACCGAACCCTCCAGATCCGGGTCCTCGTCGGCGCGGGCGCGGCGGCGGTGCCCCACCTGGTGGTAGAGCCCGTCCCGGTCCAGCAGGACCAGCGCGCGGTCGCGCCGCCCGGACCAGCGGTGGCGCAGGGTCTCCCGCCACGGCGCCTGGGTGGCGCGGGCATAGACGGGCGGGTCGCTGTCGGCGGTCATCGGGCTCCTCCATCGGCGGGGGCGGGCCGGTACGGCTGCGGTTCACCCCGGCGCCAGGCGTCCAGGGCGTGCTGGGCGATGTGCCGTCCGGCCAGGTCGGGGTTGTCGTCAGCGTCGATCTCGACGAACAGGCGCATTTCACCGAGGCTCATCTCCTGGGCGAGCGCGGTCAGCAGCGTCTCCACGGCGGCGCGCAGCTGTTCGTTCCAGACCGCCGAGGCGCACCAGAAGCGCAGTGCACGGCTGGTTTCGCCGAAGAGGCCCTCGTCGTTGAGCGACCGCCGAACGAAGGTGATCACGATGTCGGCGAGCTCGCCGTCGGTGAGCAGCTGGTCCTGGAGCCAGGACGGATCCCACAGCAGAGCAGGGAAAACCTGGAGCGAGAGTTCGGCATCAGACTCGGAACGGTCTGCCCAGGCCGCAAGACGGCGCAGGACCAGCGCCTGATTTCCTGCCGCGAACAACGCCTGCAGTGCCCGCCGGACGGCTGCCGCGACCCTCAACTCGTCGCCCTCCCGCCCCTGGTAGCAGCGCCGCAGGAGCGACATCGCGAACTCCGGCCGGGACACTCCGTAGTCCCTTCCACAGGCGTCGGCGGCCGTGGATCGCAGCCGCCAGCTGCGTGCGTAGCTCCAATCCGTGAGTCGGTACTTCACCTCACTGGCCAATACCGGGTCCTGCCCCGCGATACTCAGGGCGAAGGCGGCCGCACTCCGGCTCTGCCCGCGCTCCGACTTGGCCAGGTCGGCGATGTGTTTCAAGGCGCTCCGACCGCCACCCCAGCTGGCCGCCAGACCAACCACACGCCCCAAGGGCACGGCCAGCTCGGGGGCCTTTTCGGGGACCGTGTCCATCCAATCGGTCAGCAGCCTGGACAACTCGCCGTACTGCCGCCAGACGTGCCGCAGCACCGTCTCGGCCTGGCGGTGCCGGGTGAAGCGCACCGGCTCCACTGTGTAGGTGTAGCGGGAGGTCGCCCGGATCTCGCCGGGCGCGCACTCGGCCCGGACGGTCGCCAGGAGTTCGTCCAGCGACCGCCGGAAGACGAAGCGCGGGTTCGGGCGGGGAGCCTCCCGGCTCACCGCGCCGCTCTGGCCGTCGTCACCGCCCGTCGGCAGGACGGAGTCGAGACGGCCATCGGCCAGCTTGAGCAGCCGGTCGGCCTCGTCCCGGACGATCCGGTGGTCGAGTCCTTCGAAGACGCTGGTCGCCAGCAGGAACGCGAGTCCGTCCGGGTCGTCGTGCAGCTTCTTCAGCAGATCGGGGACCTCCTTCTCGGCGAGGAAGCTGAGCCGCCTGCGGAGATCGGCGAGGTCGGGGCCCTCGTCACCGGCCCTGGCCACCTCGGCGACCAGTTCGGCGACCTGGGCGGGGACCAGTTCCGACGCCAGGAGGTCATCCAGTCCCGGCCGCAGCCGCTCCAGCAGGTGCCGACGCCGGTCGGGGTCGGGGACGGCGGCCTTCAGACGGGCCTCGAAGACCACGCCGGGCGGTGGGGGCACGCAGCGCACCGGGGTGAGGTCCAGGTCGCGGGCGAGGCTGCGGAGCAGGTCCGGGTCGTGCGGCAGCATGACCACCATGCGTGCCCTCGCATCCGCCAGCAGGCGGCGGAGGTTGGCGACCACCGCCGGGCCCAGCCGGAGGGTGGGCAGCAGGCCGTGCACCAGGTACCCGCGGGCCTCGGCGTCGCGGGGGCGCCAGGTGGACAGGTCCTCGTCGCTGTCGAGCGCGCGCAGCTTCATGCTGTGCCCGCTGTGCTGGGACAGCAGGTTGAGGGCCGCGGTGCGGCGCCCGGTGCCGGGCTCGCCCGCCAGGAACAGC
The DNA here is from genome assembly GCF_042720345.1 of Kitasatospora sp. NPDC058478. Taxonomy (NCBI): domain Bacteria; kingdom Bacillati; phylum Actinomycetota; class Actinomycetes; order Kitasatosporales; family Streptomycetaceae; genus Kitasatospora; species Kitasatospora sp. NPDC058478. The sequence continues at coordinate 21,046 of NZ_JBHXML010000074.1, forward strand.
AGGCCGGTGTCCAACTGCCCCAGCGCCGAGGGGAACCACTCGGGCTGGGCGAAGCCGGCCCGCGCATCCAGGATCTCCAGTGCGGAGATCGGGCCTTCGTGCGCCTCCACGTGCGGGCCGCCCGGGGCGGACGTCGCGCCGGCGTTCTCGACGCGCTGGTCCCCGTGCACGGCGCCGGTGTTGATGTTGCCGTTCGGGGCGTAGATCAGATGGGGCCCACCGGGGGCCGCCCAGCGGCCGAGCCGGCTGAGGAACTCCCGGTCGGGGTCGGCAAAGTCGTCGGCGTCGTCCGGGTCCGGGTATCCGGGCTCGGTCCCGTCCTGGCCGGGCGCCGGGCCGTTGGACGCCGGGCCGTCGGGGCGGTCGCCGGACTGGCCGGCGCCGGACGGCCGCTCCTCGGCGCTCACCGGCGGCGCTCCTTCTTGTCACCGTGGAAGGTGTCGCCCTGGTTGCCGTGGACCGTACCGGCCTTGTGGCCCGCCACGTAGTCGCCCCCGAAGGAGTCGCCGCGCACCTTGGTGACCCGCTGATCGCCCTCCACGTTGGTGACCTGTTGGCCGCCCTCCACGTTGGTGACGTGCTGGCCGCCGTGCACCGTGCCGCCGCCGTTCACGTTTCCGCGGTCGGCCCGGTAGCTCACCGGCCCGCTCCCCGCGCGGCCGCCGTCCGCCTGCCCGGCCGCCGGCTCCGCCGCCGCGGCCTGCGCCCGCTCGTGCTCCCCGACCACGGCGTCGCCCAGGATGCGGCGGTCGTAGAGGTTCCCTGAGGGAGCGGGCACGTACAGCCAGGCCCGCTGGTCGAACTGCTTGCCCTCTACGGTGGCCGGCACCTCGATGAAGTGGTCGGGGTGGCGGCCGGTGAATCCGCCCGCCACCGCGTCCTGGTAGCAGCGGTCGGACAGGATGGCGGCGACCTGGGTGATGCTCTCGTTGGAGGCGGCCAGCATGGCCTTCACCGGGCGGGAGTCGAGCAGGCGGTGGGTGTCGTTGCGGGGCGTGCCGTTGCCGTCGAACTCGCCGCCGGAGTCGGGCAGCGGCCCGATGTGGAGGCTGACCCGCAGCCGGATCCGCACCGTCCCGACCGAGTGCACGTTGAACTCGGTCAGCACCTCCTGGAGGGTGTGCAGCCACGGGTGGATCAGGAACGGCATCCACGCGGGGTCGAAGCCGAAGACGTAGCCGTCGCCGGTGGAGGCGGGGAACCGGCGGCCGTGCCAGACCTCGGCGAGCCCGGCGCGCTCGAAGGACCACTGGAGGACCTTCGGGACGGCCTGGCTGATCATGCCGTGCTCGATGGCCGGGTAGCCGGTGAAGTCCTTGGCGTCGACTGCCACGATGCCCCGGTACGGCGGCAGCTGGCGGCTCCGGCTGTAGGGCAGGGCGCTGGCCTCGGGCATCGGCTGGTCGGACTGCGACATCTGTGCTCCTTGTGGTTCCCGTGCGGACCGTGTGCCCCAAGCTTCGCGAGCGCGCGCCGTGCGGTGTGCTCGCTCAGTGCGGAAACCTGGTGACGCCCGTCACACGAACTGACGCAGCATCAGTCGTGCGAGCCCCCTCCGAGCAGGCCGGCGCCGCGTCAGTCACGCGCCCCGTCGGCCACCCGCCGGAGCGCGGACAGGTCACCGATGACGATCGACTTCCGTCCGGCGTGGACCTGGTGGGAGCCGAGTTCGGCCAGGCCCGCGGTGACGGTGTTCCGGGACACCCCGAGGTGCTGGGCCAGTTCGTCGCGGGTCAGGGCGAGTTCCGTACACCGACCCGGCGGCCCCGCCGGGTCCGCGGAGACGTCGGCCAGGGCGGCCAGGGCGGCCGCCAGCCGGACCACGATGTCGCCGCCGCTGCGGGCGAGGTCCGATTCCCGCAGCCTGCCGATGGCGTAGCGGACCATCACCGGGAACAGGTCCCGGTCCGTGACGAACCGCAGGAACGCGCCCTTGGTGAGGACCGCGACCGTGCAGTCCGAGATCGCCTGGACGCTCGCCGAACGGACCCCGTCGTCCAGCACGGCCACCTCGCCGAGCAGTTCACCGGGGCCGCGGAACGCCAGCAGCCTGACGTCTCCGGTGCGCTCCCGTCGGGTCACCTTCGCCACCCCGCTCAGCAGGGCGAGCACGTGCGTTCCGGGCTCCGCCTGGCGCAGCAGGGTGGCGCCGATCGGATGCCGGCGCTCGAAAGCCTCCGCCAGCATGCTCTTCCAGGTCACTTCACCCATGAGTCGGCACAGGGTCTGGCCCAGGGGGTCCGCCGTTCGGCCGTGATCGTTCATGCGACGACCTTAGGAGCCGCCGCGACGGGTGCGCAGACGGATGCGGTCTCCCGCCGGAATTTCCCTTGGGCGCCCCGGTGGTGGCGGCCCCCGGGAGGGGGGTCGGTCCGGTCGGGGTTGGCGCAGAGGGTGCGTCTTAGCACGAACTGGACTGATGGGGCGGGGAATTGGCGAAGAAACCCTTCGCATGAGCGAATCCGGGGCGGGTTGGCGGCGCGCGCGGGGCGGGGCGAGAAGCCTGGTGGCGGGACGGCGGCCGGCCGGGGCTGAGACTGGTGTGCGAGATGTCCGGCATGTCCGGAACGGCGGGACAAGTCGGCTGTACAGCTGGATTCTTGAGTTTCCGTCAGTATTGTCCTGAACTTGGCTATGCTGCATCACCATGCCTCCGGCGCCGGCCGTCGCCCGTCCCCGTACTGTTCCGATCGTTTGAGGATGCCGAGAATGCTTCGAGCTGGATCATCACCCGCCAGACGGCCGTCCGCGCCCCTGCTCGGGTGGCTGCTGCCCACCGCCGTGATGGCGGCGGCCGTGGCGGCCGCCGCGGCGGTGGTGTCCGCCGGGGTCCGTGCGGAGGTGCTCTGGTGCGGGGCGACGGGCACCGTGCTGGTGGCCGTGGTGGCCGCCGAGTCGGCCCGCCGGGGGCGTGCGCTGGCCGCGTTGCGGGAGCAGCACGCCCGGCAGGTGGGCGAGTTGCAGCGGCGGCTGGCCGGCCAGGAGGCCGAGGCGGTGCGGCTGGCGAAGGAGGAGCTGCCGAGGCTGGTGGCCCGGGCCCGGTACGGCGCGTCGATGGACAGCCTGGCCCGGTCGTACCAGGTGCGCGATCCGCTGGCCGCGCCGAAGTTCCGGGGCGCGCTGGAGTCGGTGGTGCGCGGGATCATCGTCGCCGTCGACGACGAGGTGAACCGGCGCGACTCCGCCGAGCGGGCCTTCGTCAACATCGCCCGCCGGGTGCAGGCGATCATCCACCGGCAGGCCAAGGACCTGCGCGAGATGGAGGACCGGCACGGCAACGACCCGGCGGTCTTCGACGACCTGCTGCGCCTGGACCACGGCAACGCGCTGACCGGCCGCCTCGCCGACAGCATCGCCGTCCTGTCCGGCGCCCGCCCCGGCCGTCAGTGGACCAGGCCGGTGGCGCTCTACAGCGTGCTGCGCGGCGGCATGTCGCGCATCCTGGAGTACCAGCGGGTGGACCTGCACCCGGTGGCCCAGGTGTCGGTGATCGGACCGGCCGTCGAGCCGCTGATCCACGCCGTCTCCGAACTGCTCGACAACGCCACCCGCTACTCGCCGCCGCACACCCATGTGCACCTGAGTGCCGCCGAGGTGCAGAGCGGCATAGCGATCGAGATCGAGGACGGCGGCCTCGGCCTGACCGACGAGGCCCGGATCCGCGCCGAGCGCAGTCTGCGCGAGGCCCAGGTCTCCAAGGACCTGGACGACCTCACCGAGTCGCCCCGGCTGGGCTTCGCGGTGGTCGGCCGGCTGTGCCAGGCGTACGGCTTCCAGATCTCGCTGCGCCGTTCCGCCTACGGCGGCGTCCGGGTCGTGCTGGTGGTGCCGCAGGAGTTGGTCACGACCGCGCCCCCGACCGGGCGGGCGCACGGGATCGGCGCGTTCTCCGGCCCCCGGCCGCTCCCGGCGAACCCGCCCAAGTCGGCGGCCCCGTCGCGGCCGTGGGGGGCGCGGGCGGCGACGACCGGCGTGGCGGGGCCGTCCGCCGGACCGTCCTTCGGGGCGTCCGGTCCGTGGGCGCCGAGCGGGCCGGGCCCGGGGGACGACGAGGTGGTGGTGACCGAGCGCACCGCGAACGGCCTGCCGCAGCGGCGGCGGCGCCCGCCGACCCCTCCGGCGGGCTACCCCGGCTCGGCCCGGACCGCCGGACAGTACGGCAACCCGGCCTCGGGGCCCGCCGCGGGCCCCGCCCCGGGGACGGGAGGGCGCCACGCCAAGGAGCCGGTACAGCCCGGCCTCTGGCTGGAGGCGTTCACCGAGGGGATCAACGGCCATGGGCCGGCTGCGAGTTCGGCCGGTCAGACCAGTGAAGAGACGGCAGGGAAAGGCGAGCAGTGATTCCGCACCGCAGCAACATGGACTGGATCCTCAAGGACCTCGCGGACAGCGTGCCGTACATCCGCCACATCGTCGTACTCTCCGGCGACGGCCTCCGGATCGCCCAGCACGGCACCGATCCGGACACCGCCGACCGGCTCGCCGCCGCCTGCGCCGGGCTGCAGAGCCTGGCCGCGGCGGTGGGGCAGGAGTTCCCGCACGGCGACGGCTCGATGCGGCTGGTGGTGATCGAGGTGGACGGCGGCTTCTTCTACCTGATGGCGGCCGCCTCCCGCGCGTACCTCGCGGTGCTCGCCGACGAGGGGGTCGACGCCGGACTGGTGGGCCAGCAGATGCGCGACCTGGTCGCCCGGATCGGCGAGCACCTGGCCACTCCCCCGCGCAACCCCGAGGTGGTCGCGTGAACCGGCCGGAGCGGCGGGCGGTGCGCCGTCCCGGTCGCGACCGGGAGCGGGACCGCGACAGGGACCGCGACCGTCTGACCCGGCATCGCGGAGCGGGCACATGAACGAGCACAGCGAGGCGGGCACATGACGACGGCCGACCAGGACGGGTGGGACGGCCCCGACCCCGCCCGCCTGTACGTGATCACCCGCGGCCGCAGCGGCCCGGCCGGACCGGGCGTCTTCGACCTGGTCACCCTGATCGTCTCCCGCGCGGAGCCGACGCCCACCATGCAGCCCGAGCACGCGGCCATCCTGCGGCTGTGCCGCTCGCCGCTCTCGGTGGCGGAGGTCTCCGCCTACCTCGAACTGCCCACCAGCGTCGTCACCGTGCTGCTGGCGGACCTGCTCGACGACGGGCGGATCGAGGCCCGCGCCGCCGTCCCCAAGGCGGAACTTCCCGACCGTGCCCTGTTGGAGGCGGTGATCCATGGACTTCAAAGGCTCTGACACGGTGGTCGGGCCGGCCGCCTCGGACCTGCTGCCGGACTCCGTCGCGATGGCGGTCAAGGTGGTGATCGTGGGCGGCTTCGGCGTCGGCAAGACGACGCTGGTCGGCTCGGTCAGCGAGATCCGCCCGCTGACCACCGAGGAGACCATGACCCAGGCCGGGGTCGGCGTGGACGACCCGACCGGGGTCGAGCGCAAGACCTCCACCACGGTGGCGATGGACTTCGGCCGGATCAGCATCAGCGACCAGCTCGTGCTGTACGTGTTCGGCACCCCCGGGCAGGAGCGGTTCTGGTTCCTCTGGAACGGCCTGTTCGAGGGCGCCCTGGGCGCGGTGGTGCTGGTGGACACCCGCCGGCTGGAGGTCAGCTTCGAGGTGATCGGGCGGCTGGAGGACCGCGGCGTGCCCTTCGTGGTGGCCGTCAACGACTTCCCGGAGGCGCCGGCGCACCCGGTCGACGAGTTGCGGGCCGCCCTCGACCTGCCGCCCGAGGTGCCGATCGTGGCCTGCGACGCGCGCAGCCGCGAGTCCAGCCGGGACACCCTGATGACCCTGATGCGGTACCTGTACGAGCTCGCGGCTCCGACCGCCCGCTGACGACCGCCCGCTGACCGGGCCGGCCATGCCCGCCCGCGCGCCCCGCCGGCCGAACCCCCCGTCCGCACCGCCGACCCCACCCGACCCCGGAGAGCCCGTGAGCACCCCGTTCCCCGACGATGCCGCCCCCACCCCGCCGCCCGGCTGCCCGGCCCACGGGCACGCCCTCGAACCGTTCGGCCCCGGCGGCGTCCGGCGCCTGTACGGGCCGGAGGCCGAGGCCGACCCGGCGGGCCTGTACGAGAAGCTGCGCGCCGAGCACGGCGAGGTGGCCCCGGTCCTGCTGCACGGGGACCTCCCGGCCTGGCTGATCCTCGGCCACGGCGCGAACATCACCGCGATGCGCTCGCCGTCCCTGTTCTCCCGCGACTCCCGCCTCTGGTCGGCGTTCCGCAACGGCGACGTCCCGATGGACTCCCCGCTGATGCCGGTGATCGCCTGGCAGCCGCTGTGCGTGTTCGCGGACGGCGAGGAGCACCGACGGCTGCGCGGCGCCGTGCTGGACGGCCTGAACCGCTTCGACCGGCGCGGCGTGCGCCGCCACGTCCGGCGGTTCACCACCGAGCTGGTGCAGGTGGTCGGGCAGACCGGCCGGGCCGAGCTGGTCACCCAGTTCGCCGAGCACCTGCCGATGCTCGTCATGACCCAGCTGCTCGGCATGCCCGACGAGTACGGACCGCAGCTGGTGAACGCCGCCCGGGACCTGATGAAGGGCACCGAGACGGCCATCGCCAGCAACGAGTACGTGGTGGCGAGCCTGCGCCGGACGATGGCCGCCAAGCGCGAGGACCCGGGCGGCGACCTGGTCACCTGGCTGCTGGAGCACCCGGCCGGGCTGACCGACGACGAGGTGATGGAGCACCTGCGGGTGGTGCTGCTCGCCGCGAACGAGACCACCGTCAACCTGATCGCGGACACCCTGAAGATGGTGCTCACCGACCCCCGGTTCCGCGCCCACCTGTCCGGCGGTCAGATGACCCTGGGCGAGGCGCTGGACCAGGTGCTGTGGGACTCCCCGCCGATGTCGCTGGTGGCCGGCCGCTGGGCGACCGTCGACACCGAGCTGGGCGGGCAGCAGATCAGGGCCGGTGACCTGCTGCTGCTCGGACTCGCGGCCGGCAACGTCGACCCGGTCGTCCGGCCCGACCTGGCCACCCCGCTGTACGGCAACCGCTCCCACCTCTCCTTCGGCGCCGGCCCGCACGAGTGCCCCGGCCAGGACATCGGGCGCTCCGTCGCCGAGGCCGGGATCGACATCCTGCTGACCCTCCTGCCGGACCTGCGGCTCGCCGTGCCGGAGGAGGAGCTGACCTGGACCTCCGCCTGGATCTCCCGGCATCTGGTGGAGCTGCCGGTGGAGTTCACCCCGCGCGAGATCGAGCCGCACCCCGACTCCAAGCCGGTCGACGCCCCGGACCCGGCAGCCGTCACCGCACCCGAACCCGCGCCGACGGTGGCGGTGGCGGTGGAGGAGGCGGAGGCGGTGGAGAAGGCGGAGGCACCGGCCGCCGTCCGGATCCCGGCGCAACGGCGCGGCTGGTGGCGGACGTTGACCGGCCTGTTCCGGCGCTGACGGCCCGTCGCTAGTGGCGGTCGGTGCGGGGCCGCTGCAGGGTGAAGGTGTCGACCGGGGTGAGGTCCCCGTGCGGGCCGTCGAAGGTGTAGTACGTCACCCGCATCCTGGTCAGACCGCCGCGCCGGTCGCCGGGGTCGACGTCGAAGGCCGCGAAGCCGTGGGTGTGCTGCCGGTCCTGGACGGCGGCCCACGGGGCGTCCTCGGTCAGCCACACGGACTGCCGGTACGGGGCCGGCGGGCGCGGCGCGTCCTCCAGCGCGACGACCACCCGGCCCTTGGGCTCCCCGAACAGGTCGTCCTGGGTGGTGGCGGCGTTGCCGCCGGCGCCGATGACCATGTGGACGGTGCCGCGGCTGGTGTCGACCGTGTGCAGGTCGGTACCGGACGGCACCGGGGTGCGGGTGTCGTTGGGCAGGGTCCCGCGGACGGGGTGGGAGCGCTCGTAGTAGTGCTCGTGGCCGCTGACCACCAGGTCGACCCCGTAGGCGTCGAACAGCGGGCCCCAGGCCTCGCGGATGCCGAGGTCGCTGCCGGCGCCGTGCTGTGAGCTGGAGATCATCGGGTGGTGCATGCAGACCACGATCCAGTCGATCGCCCGGCTGCTCCGCGCCGACCGCAACTCGCGCTCCAGCCAGCGCTGCTGGGCCCCGCCGGAGTAGCCGCGCAGATAGTGGTCGCCGCTGTCCTGGATGGCCACGTCGTCGTTGGCCAGGCTGATGAAGCGCACCGAGCCGACCGTGAAGGCGTACCACATGCCCCGGGTCTCCGCGTCGTCGGCGGCCGTGGAGTCGGGCAGTTCGAAGTAGGTCTGGTAGCCGAGGGCGCCGATCGGGCCGTTGCCGGCCTCGTTCTCGCCGTTGCCGGCGCAGGGCATCCAGGGGCGCAGCCGGGCCGAGCGGCTGTTGTTGATGAACCAGTCGGCCCAGGTCAGCGTACGGCTCTGGCCGTGCCGGCCGCTGTAGGAGGCGTAGCAGAGGTCGCCGTTGACCAGGTTGAACAGCGGGCCGACGCGTTCGACGGCGGCGACGATGTCGGCGGAGTGCGGGGTGCCGACCTGGCTGCTGGTGAACACCGGGTACTTGCCGAGCGGTGACGGCATGCCGTCGGGGAAGACCACCTGGCGGCGGAGGTTGGGGGTGGCCTGGTCCCCGAAGCTGGTGAAGGTGAAGGGCGCGCGGCCGCGCGGGGCGGTGGTGAAGGAGCCCGGCTCGGGGCTCGCACCGTCGTGGCCGGCGGTGTAGAGGTAGGTGGTGGCGGGGCGCAGGCCGGTGAGGCGGGCGTGGTGGACGTACACCTCCTCCTTGCCGAGGGCGTCCCGGTAGGTGCGGGTCTGCGCCTCGACGACCCGGCCGAGGCCGCCGTCCGGTGAGCCGAGCCGGACCTGCGGGCGGCGCACGGACTGCGGGGTGATCCAGGAGACCGTCATGTCGGCGGACGGGTCGGTGCCGAACTGCAGGTGCAGCCCGCTCACGCTGGGCGCCCCGGTCCGGTGCGGGGTGGACTGGAGCAGCGGGCTCGCGGCGGGCCCCGCCTCCTGACCTGTCTCCGGGCTTGCCTCCGGGCCTGTCTCCGGGTCCGCCGCCGCGGCCGGTTGGGCGGCCGCACCGCCCGCGACCAGCGCGGCGCCGGCCGCGGATGTGCCCTTGAGAATGGACCTGCGTGCGATCGTCATGGAGCTCCGCCTGCCGAGTGGGGGTGTCGACCCGGAGCACTGTACAGACATGTGCATGCAGAAACGATCGATATGACGGACGGTCACCACCGGTACGACGGAGGGCATGCGTCGGCCCCAGCGGGGGTCGGGGGCTCCGCCGGGGCCGGGCGCAGGGGGTCGAGCTCAGGGGGTCGGGCGCAGGACCCGGGGGTCAGGCGCCGAGAATCAGGCGCCGGGGATCAGGGGCACTGCTTCCAGGCGAGGTGGTAGACGGTGTTGATGCTGCCGTCCGTCGAGTCCATGGTCATGAAGCTCGTGGTGCTGTTCGGGTCCGAGCTGCCGGCGCCGACCCGCAGTTCGGTGTTGATGTTGAAGTTGCGCTCCTCGCCGCAGGGGGCGAAGACCAGGGCCGCGACGTCGACGGTGTCGGTCGCCTGCCAGTTGTCGTCCTTGGGGCCGTTGAAGTGGTGGCTCAGCTGGGCGGTCGCGGGGTCGCCCTGGAAGTAGTAGCTGGCCTGCTGGGTGCCGCTCGCACCCTTCTCCAGGTGGGCGAAGCCGCGGTAGTCGGCGGAGGCGATCGCGTAGGTGAACCCCTGGGGGACGTGCACCCGCAGGTTGAGCTGACAGTTCTTCCGGAAGTCGGTCGGCTTCGACCCGACCCCCACCTGGGCGAGGTAGCTGCTGTAGGTCACGGTGAAGGCGGTGTTGTCCGGGGAGACGGCCACGGCGGCCGTCCCCGCCGGGCAGCCGGAGCCGTTGACGGTCGCGACGTCGATGACGATCCGATCCGGCGGCGTCGGGAGCGCGCCGGCGCCGAGGGCCGGCGAGGCGAACAGGCTTGCGACGATTCCGGTCGTGGCCAGTACACGGAGCAGCATGGGCTTCCCCTTCGATCGTCCACGGAGCCGGGGCCGGCGCGGTGACGTTCCCAGCGCCTTGACGCTTCGAGCGCCTTGACGTTCCGAGCGAGTTGGCGCTTCGAGCGCGGCCCCGAAGTTGACATGGCTATGTCACCACACTCGGGGCGTCCACGTACAGGGGGTGACGCGCCTCCCGGGTGACCTGCGGGCGTGGGTCCGGCGGTCCGTCGACGGGGCCTCGCATAGTCGGATGGCCAGTCACACCTTCCGATCGTGAGACGAGCCGACGATGTTGCTGCCCCACCGCCGGACCGCCACCGCGGCCCTCGCCCTGTTCCTCGCCCTCCCGGGCTGCGGCGCCCCGGACACCGCCCCGCCGCCCGCCGCCACGGCGACGCCCACCGCAACCGGGCCGCGACCGTTCACCCTGGTCGCCACCGGGGACGTCCTGCCGCACACCGAGATCATCCAGCAGGCCGAGGAGGACGCCGGCGGGAGCGGATACGACTTCACCGCCATGCTCGCCGGCATCAAACCACTGGCCAGCGGCGCCGACCTGGCCATCTGCCACATGGAGACGGTCTACGGCGCCGACGGCGGACCGTACACCGGCTACCCGACCTTCAAGTCCCCGCCGCACGTCGCCCGGGCCCTCAAGGACACGGGCTACGCCTCCTGCGACACCGCCTCCAACCACACCCTCGACGACGGCCCCGCCGGGATCAGACGCACCCTCGACGCCATGGACGCCGTCGGCCTCGCCCACACCGGCTCCGCCCGGACGGCCGACGAGGCCGGCCGGCCCGCCCTGCTCCGGGCCGGCGGCGCCACCGTCGCCCACCTCGCCTACACCTACGGGACCAATGACATCGCGCCGCCCGAGGGCCGGCCCTGGGCGGTCAACCTGATCGACCGGGACCGGATCCTCGCCGACGCGCGCGCCGCCCGGGCGGACGGCGCGGACCTCGTGGTGGTCAGCGTCCACTGGGGCACCGAGTGGCAGGACGCGCCGAACGAGCAGCAGCTCACCCTCGCCCGCGAGTTGGCCGTCGAACCGGCGCCCGGACAACCCGACATCGACCTGATCCTCGGCACCCACGCCCACATCCCGCAGGCCTACGAGAAGATCGGCGACACCTGGACGGTCTACGGCCTCGGCGACCAGCTCGCCGGACACATGTTCACCTACGACGGCGCCGAGGACCCACGCGGCAACTGGAGCTCCCTCGCCCGTTTCACCGTCACCCCGCCCGCCCGGCCGGGGCTGCGCTGGACGGTGAGCCGCGCCGAGTTCGTCCCGCAGATCACCGACCTCGGGCCGCCCTACCGGGTGCTCGACCTGCGCGAGGCCGTCCGCCGCAACCCTGGCCGCGCCGACTACGCCCGCGCTCTGGAACACATCCGCTCGGTGGTGCTCAGCCGGGACGCGGGCGCGGCGGGGCTCACCATGGCACCGTAGAGCGGAGAAGCCGTAGGGCAGTTAATCCTTAAGGCCGTTAAGCCGTAGGGCAGTTAAGCCGCAAGGCCGTTACGGCTTGCGGCCCAGCCCCGCGTAGGCCGCCACCTCGTGGTCGCCGAGCACCGGGCCCTCGCCCAGCTCCGGGTGCCAGCGGTTGATCAGCACCACGCCCGGGTCGTCCAGTTCCAGCCCGGCGAAGAAGCGCTCGACGCCCGCGCGGGGGCGCAGGTGGTTCTCGATTCCGGCCTCCGAGTAGCGGCGGGAGCCGATCGCGACCAGGTCTGGAATCGAGTCGGCGGTGCCGGCGGTCAGCGCGAGGAAGCTGCCGGAGGGCAGGGCGTCGACCAGCGTGCGGACCGGCGGGTGCGCGGCCTCGTCGGAGAGGAAGTGCACGATGTTGATCAGCGTCAGCGCGATCGGCCGGTCGAGGTCCAGGGTGGCGGCCACCGCGGGATCGGCGAGGAACCTCCCCGGCTCGCGCAGGTCGCCCTCGACGTAGGCGGTGCGGCCCTCGGGGGTGCTGGTGAGCAGCGCGCGCGAGTGGGCGAGCACGATCGGGTCGTTGTCGACGTACACCACCCGGCAGGACGGGTCGACGGCCTGGACGACCTCGTGCAGGTTGGGCGTGGTGGGGATGCCGGTGCCGACGTCCAGGAACTGGCGGACGCCGTGCACCTCGACCAGCCGGCGGACCATCCGGTGCATCACCGCGCGGGCCTCGACGGTGGCGGCGCGCGAGCCGGGCCACTCCCCGAGGATGCGGTCGCCGACCTCGCGGTCCACCGGGAAGTTGGTCTTGCCGCCGAGCAGGTAGTCGTAGACTCGGGCCGGGTGCGCGCGGTCGGTGCGCAGGTCCACCTGCGGCGCCTCCTCGAACCGGACCCCGGTCAGCCAGCCGTCCGGACCGCTGTTCTCCATGTCTTGCCCTTCCGCACGTTCGTTCCCGTCCCACTCAACCACAGGAGGTGATCGAACGTCAGCCGCTTTGGGACGGTACCCGACCGCTGCGCGCCTTGACCGCCGGGGCCCCCACGGCGGCGACGAAGGACGGCACCCGCAGGGCGGTGACGAGGCCGAGCGCCGGGCCCAGCGTGCAGAGGGTGACGTAGCCGGGGATCAGGCCGAGCCGGTGGTGGTCGTGCAGCCACTCGGCGAGCAGCGGGAAGGAGCCGCCGAACGCGGCGATGGTGGCCGCGTTGACCACGCCGAGGCCGAGGGCGCGGACCTCCGTCGGGAACAGCAGGCCGGTGAAGACGTTGAGCGTCCCGAGCACCGTCGCCACCAGCATCCCCAGCAGCACGGCGACGAGCTGGAACGGCAGCCAGCCCTGCCGCAGCCCGATCAGCAGGACCGGGACCAGCAGCACCGGCAGCGCGAACCCGGCCCGGGCCACCGGCAGCAGGCCGAAGCGGTCGGCGGCGGCGCCGCTGAGCAGCATGGTGGCCAGCACCACCGCGAGCACCACGGTCATGAAGGAGGTCGCCTCCTCCCGGTCGACCACCCCGTAGGCGGCGGCGTACTGCGGCAGGTAGACCAGGGCGAAGTAGTAACCGACCGTCCCGCCCAGGGTGTTGAGGAAGACGGTGAGCACCGCCCAGCGGTGCTCGCGCAGCACCCGCAGGAACGGCGGGCGGGCACCCGTCGACTCCGCCCGGGCGCGGCGGAACTCCGCGCTCTCCGGGGCCGCCCGGCGCACCCAGACGGCGGCCAGCCCGAGCAGCGCCGCGACCACGAAGGCCCAGCGCCAACCACCGTTGGTCACACCGGACTTGCCGAGGGTGTGCAGCAGCAGCGCGAGCACCCCGTAGGAGAGCAGCGAGCCGACGATGATCCCGCCGTAGGAGACCGAGCTGAACGCGAAGCGGTGCCGGGGCGGGGCCGTCTCGGTCACGTACGCGGCGACGCTGGGCGCCTCCCCGCCGAAGGCCAGCCCCTGCACCACCCGTGCGGCGACGGCCAGGACCGCCGCCCAGGCGCCGATCGTCCGCTGGTCCGGCAGCACGGCGATGCCGAGGCTGGCAACGGCGATCACGGACATGCCGAGGGTCAGGGCGAAGCGCCGCCCCCGGGTGTCGCTGAGCCGCCCGATCAGGTACGAGCCGACCGGCCGGGCGACGAACCCGACCGCGAAGGTCGCGTACGCCCCGAGCAGGCCGCTGACCCCGCCCTTGCCGTGCCCGAAGAGGTCCGCCGCGAAGTACGGGGCGAGGACGGCGTAGATGTTCCAGTCGAAGGACTCGACCACCGAGCCCACCGTGGCGGCGGCCAACTCCCGTCGCCTCCGGCCGGCTTGCGGCTCCTCGGGCGGCGGGGTGGTTCCGGTCCGATCTGTCATGGCCTCAGCATGGCACCGATCGGGGTGCCGCGGTATCGGACGCGGCGAGGTCCGCCGCCCCCGGCGGGCCGGTGCTACCGGCCGGGGTGGTGCTACCGGCCGGGGTGGTGGACGAAGCGGTAGGTCTCGCGGTCCAGTTCGGTGACCTCCACGCCGATCGCGGCGGGCACGTCGAGGCGGGCCTGAAGCGCGGCGAGCACCCGGGCCGTCAGCTCGGCACGCTGCGCGGTGCTGCGGCCGGCCAGGATCTTGATCTCCACCAGCACCACCGCGCGCCCGTCCGCCCCGTCGCCGACCACGTGGCGCCCGGCCGGGCGGAACAGCGTCTTGCAGTCCGCCACGGTGGTGTCGATCACCGCGGCGATCAGCCGGTGGACCTCCTCGGCGAAGCCCGCCTGGTCGAGGGCGAGGCCGGCGGAGTGGTCGACCAGGATCTGCGGCACGGAGACCTCCCAGGAGACGGAGCCTCGCGGGGCTCCTCGGACAGTGCCGCGACGCTACCGTGTGCGGCCGCGCAGCCCTCGGGCAGGGCGCTCACCGAGGTGTGACACGGCGACGGCGCGGCGCTCCCGGTCCCCCGTTGCGCCGGGGGTACCGGGAGCCCTGGAGCGTGAACAGCGTGGTCAGCAGCCGAAGTTGATCAGTCGGAAGGTCACGTAGTGGTCGCCGGTGTAGTAGTCCTCGCGGGTGCGCTGGCCGGTGACGACCCGGCGGGTGCCGCGGGTCGGCGAGCCAGGCGTCACCACGGTGTACTCGTGGTAGTAGCCGTAGGACTGGCTCGGCAGCACGCGCTCCTTGTTCTGGAACACCACGCCGTCCTGGCTGTACGGGAAGGGCCCGCCGGAGGCGATCAGGTTGAGCGTGGTGCGCGCCTGCGACGGCAGGGCGGACAGGCACACCGAGCCGCTCACCGCGGCGTGCGCCTCGGTGGCGACCGCGACGGGCGCGAGGGTCATCAGGGCGACGGCGGTGACGGCGGCGGCGCGGGACTTCCACGCGCGTAGAGTTCGGGTCATGACAACCAGCATGGCGACCGGCCCGGCCCGCCGAAAGCCCTGATCCAACTCTTCATCTCGGGTCAACTCGACGTATTCGCGGCAGACTTGACCTGGAAAGCAGCTGGTCCGGGCCCGCCCTACGCCGAGCCGAGCCGAGCCGAGCCGAGCCAAGGCGAGCCGAGCCGAGCCGAGCCGAGCCGAGGCCGGACACGCCTGCGCCACCGGGGCGTTCACCGCCCCGGTGGCGCGTCCGGCGTCTCGGCGTCAGCCCCGGGGCAGGGCCAGGGACTGGACGGCCGGAAGCTTGCGCCAGTCGCTGGAGACGATGCTGGCGTGCGCCCGGGCCAGTTGCTCGGTGCGGGCGCGGGCCTGCTCGGCCGTCGGGTCGGTGGCACTGATGGCGGGCGCCACGTTGTGCGCGTCCGTCATGACCAGCAGGTAGTGCGAGCGGTCGTACCACGCGGTGTCGACGCCGTTGAGGTACGTGGCGGCGTCGCCGTCGAAGACCACGAACCAGGGCCGGATCCCGGCGTCCGCGCCCGTGTACGCGGCGCGCGGGTCGCCGGTCTTGGCGCCGTGCACGGCGGGGAACAGCTGGGCGTCGCCGATCCGGCCCGCGGCGGCGAGGTCGCGCAGGTGGCGGCCGTACTCGACATCGGTGTGCAGGGTGTCGAAGGGGTTGCTCTCCTCGACCGTCCCCGGGATCGCGTACAGCAGGACCTTTCCGGCCAGCGCCGCGCGGCTCGGCCAGTTGCCGGCCCGCACCGCCTCGTCGACGCCGGCGTACGAGCCGCCGCCCGGCTTGACGAGCAGGTCGGCGGGGCGCAGCACGGCCGGGCCCAGGTGGGCGGCGATCAGCGTGTCCAGTTCCGTCGGCCCCATGCCGAGGTTGGCGGAGAAGCCCGCCTTCAGCTCCAGCTTGACGACCAGCGGGCCGGCGCCGGGGTGGGCGCCGAGCCAGACCCGGACGTCGTCGAGGCAGTTCTCCAGGTTCTTGTTGGCGCCGCCGCTGTAGAGCTGCGCCGGGGTGCTGGCGGCGGTGCAGTTGTTGGAGTTGCCGAGCGGGTTGGAGTGGCTGACCTTCCACTCCTTGGTGACGATGTCCGTCCAGATGTCCAGCTCGATCATCCCGGTGCCGGTGTCGAGCCCCTGTGCGAGGTACGGGTAGGCGGCCGGGTCGTAGGTGTTGTGCAGGCCGACGGTGGTGGCCGAGCCGAACGGCAGGTCCGCCGGGCCGCTCGCGGCCGCGTCCTGCGCCGCGTCGGCGGTCGCCGGTATCAGGGCCGCGGCGGCGGCGAGCAGGCCGGCCGCCAGGATGGCGGCGGCGGTGCGGCGTACGGTCACAGGTACTGTCCCCCCAAGTGCGGATGTGCCTCCGGCCGCCCCTCCCGGACGGTCGGACGAAGCATCGCCCACCAGGGCGAGCTTCGGGTGAAGAAGACACGACAATAGCGTGACGGCTGTACCGCTCCCGCCCGGGTTAGCGTGGGCCGTCCAGCAGGCGCGGCCCGGTCCGCGCCGGAGCACCGAGCACCGGAGGAACTCCCGTGTCCCTGGTCCGCGTCCACAACTTCTCGATCTCGCTCGACGGCTACGGAACGGGCGAGGGGCAGAGCCTCGACTCGCCGTTCGGCCACGCCGGCGACCGACTGCACGGCTGGTTCTTCCAGACCCGGACCTTCCGGCGGATGCACGGCCGGGAGGGCGACACCGGCGGCGACACCGGCGTCGACGACGCGATGGCCCGCACCTGGAGCGACGGCATCGGCGCGGAGATCATGGGGCGCAACAAGTTCGGCCCGCAGCGCGGCCCGTGGCAGGACCACGAGTGGCAGGGCTGGTGGGGGCCGGAGCCGGTGTTCCGCACCCCGGTCTTCGTCCTCACCCACCACCCGCGCCCCACGCTGGAGATGGCGGGCGGGACGACCTTCCACTTCCTCGACGCCACGCCCGAGGAGGCACTGCGCCAGGCCCGGGAGGCCGCCGACGGGAAGGACGTCCGGATCGGCGGCGGCCCGAGCACCGTCCGGGCCTTCCTGGCGGCGGACCTGATCGACCACCTGCACGTGGTGGTGGTGCCGATCGTCCTCGGCCGCGGCGAGCGGCTCTGGGACGGGCTCGAAGGCCTGGAGCAGCGCTTCCGCACCGAGGCGGTGACCAGTCCGAGCGGCGTCACCCACCTCACCTTCACCCGGCGGTGACCGGGCGGTAGCCGGGCAGCAGCCGAAGGCGGTGGCCTCCCCGCACCCGCGGGGAGGCCACCGTCACGCTCGGACCGTCAGACCTGTCGGACCGGTCAGGCCCGGCCAGAACCGGTCAGACCCGGTCGGCCGCGATCAGGACGTACTGGAACGAGCCGTCCCTGTAGGAGTTGATGAACGCCTCCTCGATGCCGGTGACCAGCGAGGAGGTGGCGCGCAGCTCCCAGTAGGGCAGGGTGGCGGGGGTCAGGTCGATGACGGCCTGCGGCACCAGCCGGTTGTCGGCCATCGCCCGCAGGTACTCCCGGCGGGAGTGGATGTTGCACTCGAAGTGCGCGTTGATCTGCGAGACCCACTTGGACGGCTGCCCGTAGGCGGGGTTCCAGCAGCCGGTGACGGTCACGTACCGGCCGCCGACGGCGAGGATCCGGGAGTGCTCGGCGAACAGGTCGTGCAGGTCGACGTACATGCTGGACTCGTTGTTCCACGAGCCCGCCACCTGGCCGGTCTCGAACGGCATGTCGAGCATGTTGCAGACCTGCGAGCGGACGAAGTCGCCGATGCCCAGCTCGCGGGCCCGGTTGTTGCCGAACTCGGCCTGCTTGGCGGAGAGCGTGACGCCCTGGACCCGGCAGCCGAAGCGCTGGTGGGCCATCACCATCGAGCCGCCGCGGCCGCAGCCGGCGTCCACCAGGGTGGCGTCGGCCGGAACCGCACCCAGGTGGTCGAGGAGCAGCTCGGCCTGCGCGGACTCCAGGCGGTGCAGCTCGGTGATCACCTTCTTCTCGCGCTCGCTGTCGGCCGGGTCGCCGATGGCGGCCTGGTCGACGTCGCCGATGCCGTAGTGGTGGTGGTAGAGGCCGTCCACGTCGCCGAGGCGAAGGTTGACCGGCCGTGCCTCGTGGTCCCAGTAGCGTGCGATGTCGCCCTGGTAGGGAGTCGCCGGCCCGGGGATGGCGGCGGTGTCGGCGGGGGTGGTGATGTCGTCGGTCAGGGACATGCGTCAGCTCCTAGCGGGTGATCAACGGAAGAGGGATGGCTGCCGGAAACGGTGGTTACCAGAAGTCGGGCAGGGTGTAGCGGAAGGAGTTGGTCCGGTGCCAGAAGTGGTTGCCGTCGACCCACGCGGACACACCGCGCAGGAACCGTACGAGGGTCGGGACGGGGCAGGCCGCGGCCAGCGCGGCCGCCTCGGCCTCGAAGGCGTGCATCAGGTCGTTGTGGACCTCGACCGCCTTGAGGTAGCCGTCCCGGTGCGAGCAGTCCTCGCGTTCGGCGATCACCACGGGCAGGTTCAGGTGCACTCCGGGAATGGACAGCTCCTTGGTGTACGAGTACAGATCGTTGACGATGGTGGTGGCGTTGCCGGCCAGGGCGATCACGCGCTGCATGGCGGGTAGCGCGTGCAGTTCGGCCGGCAGCTCGTAGCCGCCGACGGTGTCCGTGATCGTCGGGCAGGGGCGGAAGTTGTTGAACTGGCGCATCGCCAGGTACTCCCACACCTGCGGGACGTGCTCGGTCTCGGCCCACGACGCCTCGGCGAGGTACCCGAGGTGCAGCCGCGCCATGTCGTGCCGGAACCGGTCCGCCTGGGAGGGCGTGGAGGCCCGGGTGAAGTACTCCATCGCGGAGCGGTACGCCCGGCGGGGGGCGTCCTCGTGCAGCGAGGCCTCCCACTCCGGGTGGTACTCCGGCGTGGTGTGCAGCGGGTCGAGCGCGGTGTGCGCCAGTAGCAGGCGCCCGCCGAGGCCGACCGGTGAGCCGCCGTGGTCCTCGCAGTAGCAGTCGTCGACCGCGTTCTCGGCGACCATCAGGCGGGCGGCGAGCATCAGGTGGTCGACGCTGGGCGCGTCGGGGTGGCAGGCCACCATGTAGCGGCCGGTCGAGAAGCCGTCGAACTGCTTCTCCCAGTCCGGCGGGTACAGCTCGACCTCGTCCAGCGCCCAGGCCTTGATCCTGAGGCCCAGTTCCTCCACCCGCACCGGGTCGGGCTCGGCCACCGGGTGGTGGTAGAGGCCCGGGATGGCGTCGCCGGGCTTCGGCTTGGAACCACCCGGCTTGGAACCGCCCGGCTTCGAACCGCCCGGCGCGGGGCTGTCGGACGCGGGGACGCCGGGCACGTGGGTGTTGGGTGCGGGCGCGGTCGGGACGGGGGGACTCGGTGCCAGGTTCAGGCCCGCGGTGCCCAGGCCGCTCGGCCCGCGCAGGATCCGCTCGATCGCCGAGGAGCTCATGACCCCACCGCCGCGGCGGCAGTGCGCTCGAAGGGTGTCCCCGCTCTGGTGCACAGGGGCATGGAGCCTCCTCTGACTCTGATGAAGGATCGCAAGACATGACGGCTTGTCACCTGGCCGACGGCGCGGGCGGTCTTCGAACGCGCCCCCGTCTCGCTCGGTTCACAACCGTAGGCGCGGGGGCCGGTTCGGAAACGTTCCGGACGATCTTCTACACCCGATCAGGTGAACGTGGGCCCGTATGGCGTTTGAAACGCCGCCTCCTCATGCATCGGTCCGCCGCGCCCGCCGGTGTAAGGGGGAGAAGAATGGCCACGACCCCGTGACGGAACGGGGCCAGGAAGGACGTACCAGCACATGGAGACCCAGGGCCGCAGCCGCACCGCACTGGTCGAGGACCTCATGGAGCGCTTCCCCGACGTGCCCCGGGAGGCCGTGATCAAGGAGGACCTGCTGCGCGGCGGCATGGCCTTCGACGAGTCCGCCCTCAGCGGCAGCACCGGCGCCGACGGGAGCGGCGAGGTCAAGCCGAAGTCGTACTTCATCTTCTCCTTCGACCACCGCACCCTGCCCGAACTCGGCGCGGCCGCGCTCAACCGCCCGCCGGAGGAGGTCGTGCTCACCGGCGGCCCGTACGGGCTGCGCCGCACCGTGGTGTCGGTGCGCGTCAACCCGGACTCGCCGTACCGGGTCGGCGCCGGGGAGGACGGCACGCTCGGCCTGTACCTCGACGGCGCGCGGATCGCCGACGTGGGCCTGCCCCCGATGCCGGACTACTACCGGCACGCCCTGGCCAACGGGAAGTCGGTGATGGAGGTCGCCCCGACCATCCAGTGGGGCTACCTGATCTACCTGACGGTCTTCCGGGTCTGCCAGTACTTCGGCGCCAAGGAGGAGTGCCAGTACTGCGACATCAACCACAACTGGCGCCAGCACAAGGCCGCCGGCCGCCCCTACACCGGGGTCAAGCCGGTCGAGGAGGTGCTGGAGGCGCTGGAGCTCATCGACCGCCACGACACCGCCCGCGCCTCCCAGGCGTACACCCTCACCGGCGGCGCCATCACCTCGCAGGTCGGCGGCCGGGACGAGGCCGACTTCTACGGCCAGTACGCCAAGGCCATCGAGGAGCGCTTCCCCGGGCGCTGGATCGGCAAGGTCGTCGCGCAGGCCCTGCCGCGCGAGGACGTCCAGCGCTTCCACGACTACGGCGTGCGGATCTACCACCCCAACTTCGAGGTCTGGGACAAGCGCCTGTTCGAGCTGTACTGCCCCGGCAAGGAGCGCTACGTCGGCCGCGACGAGTGGCACCGGCGCATCCTCGACTCCACCGAGGTGTTCGGCCCGGAGAACGTGATCCCCAACTTCGTCGCCGGGGTCGAGATGGCGCAGCCCTTCGGCTTCACCACCGTCGACGAGGCCATCGCCTCCACCCGGGAGGGCCTGCGCTTCTTCATGTCCCACGGCGTGGTGCCCCGCTTCACCACCTGGTGCCCCGAACCCACCACTCCGCTCGGCAAGGCCAACCCCCAGGGCGCCCCGCTGGAGTACCACATCCGCCTGCTCCAGGCCTACCGCGCCACCTTGGAGGAGTTCGGCCTCTCCTCCCCGCCCGGCTACGGCCCGGCCGGCCCCGGCAAGGCGGTCTTCTCGGTCAGCTCCTTCATGGACTCGCTGCCCGGCTGAGCCCCCGGCGCACGCCGCCCCCGGTCGACATGACGGTACGTCAGGATGATGCCGGGGGCCGTCGGACCACCGCGAGGAGGAGGCGGACCCCGCCGATCGGCGCGTGGGTGGGGGTACGAACAGCGTGTTAGCTTCCCGCCATGGGATTACGTGGGGCTCGTGGGGTGGCGGCGCGGTCGGCGATCGAGGGGATGCGGGAGCTCGCCGGGGAGGGGTTGACGGCGCCGGAGGTGTTCCGGCGGGCGGACGAACTGCTGCGCCCGGTCCTGGAGTTCGACGCGGTGTGCTGGCACACGGCGGATCCGGCGACCGGGCTGGTGAACTCGGTGCAGAGCGAGGACCTCAGCCTGACGGCGTACGAGCACGCCGTCAGGCTGGAGGTCTGGGAGGACGACCTGGCGACCTTTCCGAAGATCCGGCGCAGCGGGGTGCAGGCGGAGACGCTGAGCCGGGCGACCAAGGGGCGCCCGCAGGAGAGCGTGCGGTTCCGGGAGCAGGTGGCGCCGGCCGGGTTCGGGGACGAGCTGCGGGCGGTGTTCGACGCGGCGGGCGGGATGTGGGGGTGCGCGGCGTTCATGCGGGCCCCGGACCGCGGCCCCTACCTGGGGCGCCAGCGCGAGCTCGCCGGCGCCGCCGCCCGCCACCTGGGCAACGCGCTGCGGGCGTGCCACGTTCCGGCCGGCGCGCCGGACCAGGAGGGCGCGGGGCCCGCGGTCCTGCTGCTCGACCGGCGCAACCGGCTGCGGGCGATGTCCGGCCCGGCCGAGGACCTGCTCGACCGGCTGGCCGACCCCACCCCCACCTCGCTCAGCGTCCCGACCTCCGTGGCGATGGCCGCCGAGCACGCCCGCCGGGCGGCGCACGGGCTGGCCGCGCCGCAGACACCGGTGCGGGTCCGCACCCGGGACGAGCGCTGGTACCTGCTGCACGGATCGGCGCTGCGCGGTGACGCGGCGGCCGACGAGGTGACGGTGGTGGCCACGCTCGCCTCGCCGGCCGAGGTGATGCCGCTCTACCTGGCCGCGTACGGGCTGACCGCCCGCGAGCAGGAGGTGGCACTGCTGCTGGTGCGCGGCAGCGACACCCGGGACGTGGCCCGGCTGCTCGCGATGACGCCGTACACGGTGCAGGACCACCTGAAGTCGGTGTTCACCAAGACCGGGGTGGGCAGCCGGCAGGAGCTGATCGCGCGGATCATGCTCGGCGGGGGGCGCTGCTGACCCGGGGCCCCGCGCCCCAGGCGCGCGCCCCGCCGTACGCCCCCAGGAATCTGGGATGGCCGCGACCCCGCCGCGAACGTGAAGATTTCCCCACGGGGGATTCACGTCATGCACATGACGGCTCGCAGTGCACCCATTTCCAGCGGAGGAGCACCCTCATGAGCTCGCGCACCCGGCGCACCGCCTTCACCTCAGGAGTCGCCGCGCTGGTCGCGGTGACCGGGCTCGGCCTCGGCGCCGCGCCCGCACACGCCGACACCACACCGCCGACCGCCACCTGTGACCCCGCCCGCGACTACCTGTGGGAGGACATCGCCTCCGCCC
Organism: Kitasatospora sp. NPDC058478; assembly: GCF_042720345.1. Taxonomy (NCBI): domain Bacteria; kingdom Bacillati; phylum Actinomycetota; class Actinomycetes; order Kitasatosporales; family Streptomycetaceae; genus Kitasatospora; species Kitasatospora sp. NPDC058478. The sequence goes on from NZ_JBHXML010000074.1 coordinate 43,422, forward strand.
GGGTCGAACCGACCGTCACCGACTTCCTCGCGGTCGCGATCACCCCCGGCACCACCGGCAGTTACACCAAGACCCTCAGCGAGGTCGACTCGGTGAGCACCACGATCAACACCAGCACCGAGGTGAGCGCCGAATTCAAGGCGATCTTCGCCAAGGTGAGCGTCAAGGTCGGCTTCTCCGTGGCCAACACCAAATCGACCACCCGCACCACCACCGTCACCGACACCGTGAACTTCAACAGCCCCGGCTACTACGGCCTCTACCGCGGCACCCGAAAGGTCACCGGCGAGTGGGTCCGCTACATCTGCGCCCGCAGCGGGAACACCGGCTACTGGATCAACACCAGCCCGAACGGCCCCGGCACCTTCACCACCTTCGACGTCCCGGAGCAGGGCACCGTCTCCTGCGCCTACCCGGAGCCGGCCGGCACCCTGCGCGCGGCCGCCCGGGCGCGACTCGTCTGCTGATGCCCAGGATCGCGGAAACGACCCAACCCATTTGCTGCGAAAGCGAGTCCACCATGCCCGAACCGCACCCTCGACGCTCCCGGGCCCGACGCCCGCTGAACGTCCTCGGCACGGCGGCCGCCGTCGGCGCCCTGCTGTTCACCGCCTCCCCCGCCGCCCTGGCCGCCCCCACGTCGGCCACCGCACTCGCCGCGGACCCGGAGAGCGAGTACCCCTGCGACCCCGGCCTCTACCGCATCAACACCGCCGGGGCCGACCGGCCGCTGACCGTCGCCCTCTCCTCCGGGAACCACGGCTCGGTCATCCAGTACTTCTGGGGCGACGAGTCGAACCAGAAGTGGCAGGTCTGTCGCAAGCACGCCTCCGACGGCCGCGAGCTGGTGTACTTCCGCGACAGCTGGCGCGGTTGGTGCATGGTCGTCGACCGCTGGGGAAAGGACGACGGCAACTGGATCATCACGGTCGGCTGCGGCGACGTCGTCCCCGAGAACCAGGCGTTCTGGATGGCGAAGGTTCCGGGCAGCAACCGCTTCGCCCTCCAGAACGTGAACTCCGGCAAGTGGGTCGCCGCCCAGAACCACAGCGACGGCCTGGGCTACCAGATCGTCCAGGACAGCCGACCGGACCTGTTCTACCTACAGGCCGTCTGACCGCACGGCACACCACGAGGAACGCCCGTCGTGCCAGGCCGGACAGCCCCGGCCGGGCACGGCGGGTCCGGGGCGCCGATCCGCCGACCCCGGGGCACACGTCCAAAAATACCGGGTGGGGTATCCTGAAAGAACTGGCCGCCCCATCCGGGGGTGCGACGTGAGGAGCAGCGCGATGTGTCGACGAACCACCTGCCGGACGTGTGGCAAGGCAAGCTACGCGGGGTGCGGCATGCACGTCGAGCAGGTGCTCGCCGGGGTGCCCAAGTCCGGCCGCTGCGCCTGCGACCGGACGAAGGGCAAGGGCGGCGGCTTCCTGGCGAGGCTGCTCGGGCGCCGCTGAGGCACGACCGGCCGGGCACCCTGCCGTCCCGCGCAAACGACCCGATAAGATGACTGGCGGTGTGCCGGGAAGTCTGGTCGGCTCGGGGGACGACTGCAGCGCTCGGGCGGCGGCGACCCCGATCGTCGTGATGGGTCGTTTCCGCAAATGCGCGCCGTGGGGATCGTTCTGGTTCTGGTGGTTCTGGCCACGAGCGTGGCCACCTTCGCCCAGCGGTTGCGGGTGCCCGCGCCCTCCCTGCTGGTCCTGGTCGGCCTCGCGGTCGCGATGGTCCCGGGCGTGCCCGCGCTGCACGTACCGCCGCAGGCCATCGCCCTGGTGGTGCTCCCGCCCCTGCTCTACTCCTCCGCCGAGGAACTGTCGCTGCGTGATCTGCGCACGGTGTGGCGCCCGGTGACGATCCTCTCCTTCGGCCTGGTCTTCGCCTCCGCCGCCGCCGTGGGCTTCGTCGCCGTCGCCGTCGCCGGGCTCCCGCCCGCGATGGCGTTCGTGCTGGGGGCCGTCCTGTCCAGCACCGACCCGGTGGCCGTCACCGCGCTCGGCCGCCGGCTGGCGCTGCCGGGGCGCGTCCAGGTGCTGGTGCAGGCCGAGAGCCTGTTCAACGACGCCACCTCGCTGGTGCTGTTCAAGGTCGCCGTCGGCGTCGCCGTGGCCGTGGGCGGCACGGTGGACCTGCCGGCGGCGGGCGGCGAGCTCCTGCTGCTCGGCGGGGGCGGCAGCCTGGTCGGCGCCGCCGTGGCCGGCCTGGTGTGGCTGATCCGGCGCCGCACCGTCGACCCCGTCCTGGAGACGGTGATAGCCCTGGTCACCCCGTACGCGGCGTACGTGCTCGCGGAGTCCGCGCACACCTCCGGGGTGACCTCGGTCGTGGTCGCCGGCGTCCTGCTCGGCCGCTCCGGCCACCGCCTCACCGACGCCCGCATCCGGCTCCAACTGCACGCCGTCTCCGCGGTGGTGGTGTTCCTGCTGGAGAGCGTCGTTTTCGGCATCGTCGGCCTGCAACTGCCCGCCCTGGTCCGGGACCTGCCGGCCGGCACCGGCTGGTGGCCGCTCCAGGCGCTCGCGCTGGCGGCCGTGCTGATCGCCGTCCGCGTGCTGTGGACGCTGCCGCTGACCCGCGGGGTCAAGCCCTCCCGCGGCCGGCTGTCCTGGCGGGTCGCCGGGGTCGTCACCTGGGCCGGCACCCGGGGCGTCATGCCGCTGGCGGCGGCCCTGTCCATCCCGCTGCTCACCGCGGACGGCAACCGGATCCCCGGGCGCCCGCTCGTCCTGGTGCTGACCACGGCGGTGGTCGTCCTCACCCTGGTCGTGCAGGGCCTGACCCTCGCCGCCGTGGTCCACCGCTCCGGGCTCGCCCTGGAGCCCGAGCACACCGCCCGCGAGGAGGACGACGCCCGCGCCGCCCTCAACCGCGCCGCCCTCGACCACGTCGACCACCTCGCCGCCCTGGAGGTCATGCCCGACACCGCGATCGACCGGGTCCGGCGCGGCCTCGCCGCCCGCCTCGACCGCACCCCCGAGACCCCCGACGGCACCACCGCCGACGCCGCCTACCGTCAACTCCGGCGCGAGGTCATCACCGTGCAGAACGCCCGGCTGCACCGCCTCTACGAGGAACACCTCATCAGCGACACCACCCTGCGCCGCCTCCAGCGCGACCTCGACCTGGAGCAGGCCGGACTCGGGCGGGTCTGACCGGCCTGACCCGGCCGGCCGTGACGGCTTGCGGCCCCCGGTCTTCCGCGCCCCCGCACCGCAGGTCAGACTGTCGCGAGCAGTCCGACGCAGCACCGAACGGGGGCCACATGGCACAGGGCAGGAAGAAGCAGAAGCGGCCACTGAGCGCGGCGGCCGCCGCCGCCCAGCGGCCGAAGAGCGCCAAGCGGAAGCCCCGGAAGGACAAGCCGCTCGCGCCCCGCACCATCCGCCGGGCGGCGGTCCTGGTCGCGGTGCTCGCCCCGCTGCTGCTCGTCGGCCTGATGGCGCTCGCCGTGGACCCGGACTACTCCGCCCTGTTCACGGTCCTCGCCGTGCTGGTGCTCATCGCCTCGCTGGGCGGGCTGATGGTGGTCCGGGCCGCCGGCTGGGTGCTCTGGCCCGGCGTCCTGCTGGGCGTCCTGCTGCTGGCCCTGCCACCCACCACCATCCGGGCGGAGGTGCTCGCGCACCGCGGGGAGCGGACCGAGGTCATCGTCACCGAGGCCCACAGCTCGAAGGACCGCAGCGGCCGGATCAGCTGGTCCTGCGCGATCCGCCGCACGGACGGGAAGCCGCTGCCGCACCCCAGGTTCCAGGGCTCGGGCTGCTCCGGGTCCTCCTCCGCCGGCACCACCACCACCGTCCTCGTCGACCCCGACGGCTGGGCCCCGCCGGCCGGCACGGACCTGGACCTCGCCTTCCTGCACGGCGGCGTCTACGCCCTGGGCGGCCTCAGCCTGCTCTGGGTCCTGCTCATCACCGCCGCCGCCCGCCGCAGCCTCCGGGACTCCCGCGCCGCAGCGCCCGCCTGACGGTCGGGCACCGCTGCTGCCGTACGTCCGCCACCCTGGGCCGGGACGCCCTCTCGACTGCGGCGGGGTTGCGGCCGCATCCTCGATCCGGTGCGCTGTTCCGGCGCCTCCCGCCCGCCCCGACCCGAGCGAAGGAGCCCCATGGACCGCCCGCTGGACCGCCCCCGCCTCGTCCTGGACCCCACCGGCCGCGACCGTGACGCCGAGACCGCCGAACTGTGCGCCCGCGGCCCGGCGACGCCCGTCGACATCCTCGGCGTCGAGGCCTGGGCCGTGGCCGACCCCGTCCTGCTCGAAGAGCTCCTCAAGGACCCCCGGGTCTCCAAGGACGGCCACCAGCACTGGCCGGACTTCGCCGAGGTCGTCCCCACCTGGCCGCTGGCCCTGTGGATCACCGTCCGGAACATGTTCAACGCGCACGGCGCCGACCACCGCCGGCTGCGCCGGCTCGTCGGCTCCGCCTTCACGGCCCGTCAGATCGGCGCCCTCGCCGAGCGCATCGAGCAGCTGACCGACGCGCTGCTCGACGACCTGGCCGCGACGCCGCCCGGCGTGCCGGTCGACCTCCGCGAGCGGCTGGCCTACCCGCTGCCGATCCAGGTGATCAGCCGGCTCCTGGGCCTGCCGGACGACCTCCAGGAGGGGTTCCGGCACATCGTCGACCGGGTCTTCTCCACCACCCTCACGCCCGAGGAGTCCGAAGCCAACGCGGCGGCGTTCTTCACCATGCTCGAAGGGCTGATCGCCGCGAAGCGCCGGCACCCGGGCGACGACATGACGTCCCTGCTGATCGCCGCCCGCGACACCGAGGGCGACGGCGCCGCGCTGACCGAGGAGGAGCTCCGCGACACCCTGTTGCTGGTGGTCTCGGCCGGCTACGAGACGACGGTGAACCTGATCGACAACGGCATCGCGCTGCTGCTCACCCACCCCGAACAGCTCGCCGCGGTCCGGGCGGGCCGGGCGCAGTGGAGCGACGTCGTGGAGGAGGCGCTGCGCCGCGACGCCCCGCTGGCGCACCTGCCGCTGCGCTTCGCCGTCGAGGACATCCGGCTGTCGGACGAGGTGACGATCCGCCGGGGAGAGGTCATCCTCCCCTCGTACGCGGCCGCCGGGCGCCACCCCTGCCGGTACGGCACCACCGGCGACGTCTTCGACGTCACCCGGCCCGTGAAGGACCACCTCGCCTTCGGACACGGCCCGCACTTCTGCCTGGGCGCGCCGCTGGCCCGGATGGAGGCCGGGACGGCGCTGCGCAAGCTCTTCGAGCGCTTCCCGGACCTCACGCTCGCCCCGGGCGCCGAGCTGAGCCCGGTCGCGTCGCTGATCTCCAACGGCCACCGGTCGCTCCCCGTCCTGCTCACCGCCGGGCGTGCCGACGGCTGAGCGGGGGCCGCCCCGGCGGCCGGCGGCTGCTCGCCGGGCCCGCGCGCCCGGTCCGCGCGGGCGGTCGGTCCGTCAGGCCGTGCTGCCCTTCGGCACGGTGTAGAGGCACTCCTCGATCCGGTCGATCAGGCCGCCCTCGAACCGGAAGTACACGACGGTCGGGACCTCCTGGACGACCCCGTCGGCCGACAGCAGGTGGATGACGTGCTGCTGGAGCACCTCGTCCGGCTTCTCGAACTGGCGGAGGACCTCGAACCGCAGGGACTCGACACCGGCGGCGAAGGCCTTGAAGTGCACGAGCCGCTCGTCGATCGCCTGCTCGTCCTTGCCGTCGTTCTGCCACACCGTGGCCTTCTCGGTGCACAGCGCCCGGAAGCCGGCGAAGTCGTTCGCCTCCAGCCGCCGCAGACCCGAGATGACCGTCTCGCCGATGCTCTGTGCCATGCCGAACTCCTGTGTCCGTCGGGTCGAATGCGGGGATGGTGGCGCGGTGGTGCGGTGGTGCTCTCAGCGGTGAAGCAGGCCGAGGTGGCGCAGGTCGGTGACGTACTTGCGGACGAGGGCCGCCGACAGGTGCGGGATGTCCTGGTCGGCGCCGGCCTTGGCGGCCCGCACGGCGGCCCGGAACCCGGCGGCGGGGATCGCCGACCCGGGGACGGCCTCCCCGGGCCGCGCGAAGGCGCGCAGCAGGGGCAGCAGTGAGTGCTGGCGCTGCTTCTCCGGCAGGGCGCGCAGCGCGGTGGTGATCCGGGCGAGCCAGTCGTCGTAGTCGTCGACCCGCCGGATCGGGTGGCCGGCCTCGATGAGCCAGTCGACGAAGGTGTCCAGGCAGACGCCGTCGTCGTGCGGGTTCAGCGCGTTGAAGGTCCGGTAGCCCTCGGTGGCCCGCGCGCCCAGCGCGGTGACGGCCTCGGCGGTGAAGTCGACCGGCAGGCCGTCGTAGTGGGCGCGCCCGCCGCCCCGGTAGAAGGAGCCCGGGGCGATGCCGGTGGCGAGCAGGCTGAGCAGCAGGCGGGTGAACACGTCGGGCACGTTCAGCTGCCCCCGGTACCTGCCGTGCGCGAGGATCATGTCCGACCGCAGGGTGACGACCGGCAGTCCACACAGGTCGTGGGCCTCGCGGAGCAGCACCTCGCCGGCCCATTTGCTGGTCGCGTACCCCTGCGCGTACCCGTCGTACCCGTGCGCGTCGCCGCCGGTGCCCCGGGCGAGGTGGCGCACCGGGCTGGTGACGCGGATGTCGCCGTCCTCGTCGAGGGCCGCGGCCGCGGCGCCGGCCACCACGGCGACGGTGGACACGTAGGTGACGGGCTTGAGCCGGGCGGTGAGCGCCAGCCGGATCAGTTCGGCCGTGCCGACGACGTTGGGCCCGAACAGCTGGTCGTAGGGCAGCACGTGGTTGACCAGGGCGGCCGGGTGGACGATCAGGTCCACGGTGTCGGCCAGCCGCTGCCAGGTGTCCTCGGCCAGGCCGAGGCGCTGCTCGCCGATGTCGCCCGCCAGCACCTCCAGCGTCCCGTCGGCCAACTCCCGGTACCTCCGGAGCAGTTCGTCGTCGCCGCTGTCGAAGGCGGCCTCCAGCCGCTTCGCCGCGACGGCCGCGTCGGCGCCGCGGACCACGCAGACCAGCCTGCCGCCCGCGGGCGCCAGCCGTTCCAGCCACTCCAGGCACAGGAAGCGGCCGAGGTAGCCGGTGGCCCCGGTGAGCAGGACGGTGCGGACGGCGCCGTCGGGGCGGGGCAGCGTCGGGGCGGCGGCGAGCGTCGCCGCGTCGAGGAACCTGTCCAGGGTGAGGTCGCCGGCGCGGGCCTCGGCGGCGTGCTCGCCGTGGACGGAGGCGGCGGTGGGCCGCGCGGCGCCGGAGCGGCGCCGCTCCTCGATGTAACCCGCCACCCGTGCCAGGTCGTTGGCCGGGCTGATCACCACCCCGACCGGGACCTCGACCCGGAAGATCTCCGTCATGAGGGCGGCGAAGGACAGCGCGGACAGCGAGTCCCCGCCCAGGTCGGTGAAGTGCGCGTCGGCGCTCAACTCGGCGCCCGCGCAGCCCAGCAGCGCCTGGGCGGCCCGGCCGACCGTGTCCAGCACCGGCTGGTCGGGCCCGGCCCGGCGCAGGTCGTGCAACCGGCGCTCCTGCCCGTCGGCGAGTTCGGCGTAGAGCCGTTCCAGGGCCTCGCCGTAGCGCTCCCGGAGCCGGGGGCGCAGCGGTTTGTGGCTGTCGGCGAGCAGTCCGTTCGCGGCGCTGAAGGGTTCGGTCTCGATCAGGATGTCGCGCGGGATCTCGTAGGAGTTGAGCTCGGCCTCCTTGGCGATCCGCTGGAGCGACTCGATGAGCAGCGGTTTGAGCGACTCGGTGTCCCCGCCGGCCCTGGCCAGCGCGTCCGGGGCGGGGACCACCACGGCGAGCGGGTAGGCGCGCTCGCTGTTGCCGTACACGAAGACCTGCCGGATCAGCGGGCTGGCGACGAAGGCGGTCTCCAGGCGGGAGACGGCCACGAACTCGCCCTGGGAGAGCTTCAGGACGTCCTTGGTGCGACCGACGTAGACCAGCCGGTCCGGCCCGGTCTCGGCCATGATGTCGCCGGTCCGGTAGTAGCCGTCCGCGTCGAAGATCTCGGCGGTGAGTTCGGGCCGCTTGTAGTAGCCGGGGATGGCGGTAGCGGTCTTGAGCAGCAGTTCCCCGCGCGGGTGCGGCGAGTCGGTCCGGAAGTAGCCGAGCTCCGGGACGTCGACCAGCTTGTAGTCGATGACCGGCGGGCGCTGCACCACCGAGTCGAGCAGCACCCCGCCGGCCTCGGTGGAGCCGTAGCCGGTGTACAGGTGGAAGCCCAGGCAGGACTCGACGAAGGCGGCCACTTCGGCGGAGAGCGGGGCGGTGCCGCAGAAGGCCTTGGTGACGCGCCCGCCCAGGACGTTCTCCCGCAGGTCGGTCTTGACCGCCGTGTCGACGTCGCCGGGTTCGCCGGAGCGCCGGTCCAGTTCGCTGCGGTACCGCTGGAAGAGCAGGTCGCAGATGCGCGGGACCATGGTCAGCTCGGTGGGGCGGACCAGGGCGATGTCGTCGAGCAGGGTGGACAGGTCGCTCCTGGCGGTGAAGTGGCCGACGCCGCCCCGGGAGAGCGAGCCCATCAGTGCCCAGTGGCCGGCGAGGTGGCTCTGCGGCATGTAGTGGACGCTGACCGGGGGCGCGTCCTCCGCGCCGTAGCTGAAGCCGTTCCACGCGGTGCGGACCAGCCGCTGGGGGTACACCGCCCCCTTCGGGGTCCCGGTGCTGCCGGAGGTGTAGATGAGCAGCGCCAACGGGTCTTCACCCGGGGCGGCGACGAACAGGGGCGCGGGCGGCAGGCCGGCTCCGGCGTCGATCACGGCGGCCAGCGGGTCGACGGCCACCGGGCGGCCGGCCCCGGCCAGGCGCCGCCGGGCGGATGCGAGGGCGTCGCGCTGCTCGGCGACGTCGGGGCGGTAGTCGAACACGATCACGCGCCGGATCGAGGGCGCCCCGAGGACGGCTTCGACGGCGGTGTCCAGCCGCTCGATGCTCGCCGCGAGGGCGCGCGGTTCGGTCTCCGCGACGATCGGCGCCAGCTGGGACAGCGGCGCGCTGGACTGCAACGGCACGACCACCACGCCCGCGTGCAGGCACGCGAGGTCGAGCGTGGCGTAGTCGGTGCTGGTGAAGCCCAGGATGCAGAGCCGGTCGCCGGCGCTCAGCGGGTGGTCCGGGTGGTGGTGCCACTCGGTGGCGACGGCGCGCACCCGGGCCCACAGTTCGCGGTAGCTGACGGTCTCGAAGCGGGGCAGCAGGCGCCCGGTCACGGGCTCCCGGGCGCGTTCGCCGAGGGCGGGCCGGTCGCCGTAGCCCTCCATGATGGCCGCCATGGCCTCGGCGAGTCCCTTGTCCGGATCACGCACGGCCGCGGTGATCGCCTCCGGTGGTTCGGCCATGCTGAGTCCTCCCGTAGCGTCCGGGTGATGTCCGGCATCCGGTTGATGTCGACGTGTGACCTGGGGCGGGCCGGCCGGAGCGGCCGCCGGCCCGTCGGGCCCGGGCGGTCGTTCCGGCCGGCGGGCGTCTCACCAGGCGACCGGCAGCGCGTCCGCTCCGCGGATGAGGCGTTCCGTCCGCCAGGTGACCTGGTCGGCCGGCACGGCGAGGTGCAGGCCGGGCAGGCGGCGCACCAGGGAGTCCAGGACGACGCGCAGTTCCATCCTGGCCAGCGCCGCGCCGAGGCAGTGGTGGATGCCGTGCCCGAAGGTGACGTGCGGGACGATCCCCCGGTGGAAGTCGATCTCCTCGGGGCGGTCGAACACCTCCGGATCCCGGTTGGCCAGGGAGAACTCGGTGACCACCGCGTCGCCGGCGCGGACGGTCTGCCCGCCCAGCTCCACGTCCTCGGTGGCGATCCGGGTGAAGCCGGCGGTGGCGCTGATCGGGATGATCCGGGAGAGCTCCTCGACCGCGTCGGGGATCAGGCCGGGATCGGCGACGAGCTCGTGCCAGAGGTCGGGCCTGGTCAGCAGCGTGTAGACGAAGTTGCCGATCTGGTTGGCGGTGGCCTCCTGGCCGGCGGACAGCAGGCTGACCCCGAGGCTGACCAACTCCTCCTCGGTGAGCCGGTTCTCCTCGTCCTCCACGGCGACCAGTTCGCCGAGCAGGTCGCTGGTGGGCTCGACGCGGCGCTCGGCGACCAGGCCGCCGAGGTAGTCGTTGAGGTGCCCGCGGTCCCGTGCGGAGCGGGCCGGGTCGGAGAGCATCAGCAGGCCGTCCACCCAGGCGTTGAACCGGTCGCGGTCCTCGACGGGCACGCCGAGCAGTTCGCAGATCATCGTGATCGGCAGCGGCCAGGTCAGCATCTGGGTCAGGTCGGCGGGCGAGCCTTCGGCGATCATGGTGTCGAGCAGTTCGTCGACGATCTGCTGGGCGCGCGGGCGCATCGCCTCGACCCGGCGCACGGTGAAGGGATTGGCGACCCTGCGCCGCAGCCGGCTGTGCTCCGGCGGGTCCATGCTCAGCATCGAGGTGCGGGGCAGGCCGGCCGAGACGATGCGGGGCACGTCCTCGCCGGCGGCGGCGGCCCGGCTGAACCGGGGGTCGGCCAGCACCGTCCTGACGTCGGCGTGGCGGGTGACCAGCCAGGCGTCGCCGCCGTAGGGCAGGCTCACCCGCAGCACCGGCTGCTCGCCGCAGGCCTCGGCCAGCTTCGGGTCCACGTCGAGCTGCTCGGCCGGACCGAACGGATAGGCCCGCGGCCCTTCTTCTGTCGCGGTCATCGTGTCAGTCCTTCCAGTCCTGGCGGGCGGTCACAGGGACGCGCTCTTGCCGCCGTCGATGACGAGGTTGCTGCCGGTGATCCACGAGGCGCGCCGGGAGACCAGGAAGCCGACCGCCTCGGCGATGTCCTCGGTCTGGCCGATCCGCCCGAGCGGGACCTCGTCGGCCCAGTCCCCCTCCGATTCCATGCCGAGATAGTCGACGATCTTCTCGCGCGCCTCATCCGCCCCAGGAGTCATCACGTTTCCCGGGGAGATCGCGACGACCCGGATTCCGTCCGGCGCCAACTCGACCGCGAGACCCTTGCTGTACACCTCCAGCGCGGATTTCGCGGCGGCGTAGTGCAGGATCATCGGGTAGGAGGAAATGGTCGCGATGGAGGAGAGGTGCACGATGACCCCGCCGCCCGCCGCGCGCATGGCCGGCACGAGTGCGGCATTGAGCCGGACGGCGGCCAGGAAATTGATGTCGACCGTGTACTGCCAGTCGTTCTCGATTTCCAGCGCGGTCTGGAAGGCCCGGCAGCCGCCCGCGTTGTTGACCACGATGTCGACCCCGCCGAGGGAGTCCAGCGCGGCGTCGGCGAACGCCCGCACCCCGTCCTTCGAGCTGAGGTCGGCCTGGATGAACTTGGCCGCGGACGGGGTGTGTTCGGTGGGGTTGCGGGCGGAGGTGACGACGGTGGCGCCGGCGTCGAGCAGGTGCTGCACGATCGCGGCGCCGATGCCCCGGCTGCCGCCGGTGACCACGGCCCGCTTGCCGTCCAAGTCATGGGAAATCTGCGCGGTAAGGCGACTCTCGCTCACCCTGGGTTCCGCCACCTTTCGTTCCTGGGAAATTCCTTTCCGCGGCACTGGTCGGCAAGGGAATCAATTCTCCAGTTGCGACCCAGAAGGCGACGCGGAACCACCTGCACCACTATCCGTGATCTCCCGGACACGGTCAACATGATTGTGTCGATGCCCTGCATCGCCTGAGGCAATGCAGGACGGATGACGGCACCCGCTGGACGCCGCGATCAACAGGGTCGATAATCGTGCGTTACCCATGTGCATCCGGCCACAGCATTTTCCGCGCGACCCGGCGGCGATTCGCCGGAGCAACGGAGAGGGCGCACACGGAATGTTCACACCATGAGTGCCGAGAACTCGGGAGAAAAGCATGTCCAGCTTGGACGAGCCGTTCGTCGTGGGTGATCTGACGGTCCCCAACCGCATCGTGATGGCCCCGATGACCAGGATGCAGTCCCCCGGCGGCGTGCCGGGCGAGGAGGTGGCCGAGTACTACGCCCGCCGGGCCGCCCACCAGGTCGGACTGATCATCACCGAGGGCACCTACGTCGACCGCGCCGCCGCCCGCGCGTACGACCACGTGCCCCACTTCCACGGCGAACAGGCGCTGGCCGGCTGGGCCCGCGTGGTGCAGCGGGTGCACGAGGCCGGCGGCCGGATCATCCCGCAGCTGTGGCACACCGGGGTCGTGCGCACCGGGACGGAGCCGCCCGCCGAAGGCCCGTCCGGGATCGGCCTGGACGGCGCCCCGGCCGGGCGGGCCATGACCCAGCGGGACGTCGACGACACCGTCGCCGCCTTCGCCGAGGCCGCGGCGACCGCCGAGCGGCTCGGGTTCGACGGCATCGAACTGCACGGCGCGCACGGCTACCTGATCGACGACTTCCTGTGGAGCGGCACCAACCGGCGCACCGACCGCTACGGCGGCGACCCGGCCTCCCGCGCCCGCTTCGGCGCCGAGATCGTGCAGGCCGTCCGCGCGGTCGTCAGCCCGGGCTTCCCGGTCTTCTTCCGGTTCTCCCAGTGGAAGGTCGGCAACTACGGGGCCCGCATCGCGCAGAGCCCGGCCGAGCTGGAGCAGCTGCTGACCCCGCTGGCCGACGCCGGGGTCGACGCATTCCACGGCTCCACCCGGCGCTACTGGCAGCCCGAGTTCGACGGCAGCGACCTCAACCTGGCCGGCTGGGCGCGCAAGCTCACCGGCAAGGCCGCCGTGACGGTCGGCTCGGTCGGCCTGGACCAGCAGTACGGCGAGGGCGAGTTCGCCCAGGGCTACACCAGCCAGGCCGGCGTGACCGGCATCGACGAGCTGCTGGCCCGCCTCAAGCGCGACGAGTTCGACCTCGTCGCCGTCGGCCGCACCCTGCTCGCCAACCCGGACTGGGCCGCCAAGGCGCTGCGCGGCAACCTCGCCCGGACCGTCCCGTACGACCCGGCGGTGCTCACCAGCCTGGCCTGACAGCGCCGTTCGGCGAACGGGCGCCCGGAAGCCGGGCCGCGAC